>DGUB01000067.1:0-44618 GCA_002393815.1 Ruminococcus sp. UBA4321
CGTCAAGCGTGTAAGTCGGCAGTTTGGTAGCGGCGTAATTATCGCCCCATGCATTGCTGAGTTCTTCTGCGTGCCACTGACCGCTGACACCGGCAATGACTTCATCAGCGGCGGCATGTTCCACAAACTCGCCGTTCGGCAGATACAGGAAACCGTCATTTCCGGCGATATTCAGAAGCGATTCCGTGACCGAAACACCGGTATGCTCTGTGTTTGTGGCGTTCCAGTTGCACATATTCGCGGCTTTTTCCTCATTATAGTCCAGATTCAGCCCTGCACCCTTGAAGAACGAATACAGATACCAGCCGCTGCTGAAATCCATTGTGAATTTTTTGCCGTTGTCTGCCGCGATTTTCAGGATATTATCAAGGGAAGCGACATCGCTTTCCGAGAAATAAGCCTTGTTATAATACAGAAAATAGCCGTTTCCGGAAGACAGCGGATAGCCGTACAGTTTGCCGTCGCGCATGACCGTCTGCGCGGCTGTTGTCGATTCTCCGCCGACAGAAGCAATTACTTGGTCAGTATTTTCGGTAATTTCCAGAAGTGTGCCGCTCTGGTACAGTTCATCTACCTGGTCATTGGCAATGTTGAATAAATCCGAAGCCTGACGAGGTGCTTTGACAATATCATCCTGACTCTGGTCTTTGATAGTATAACTTAGATTGACTTTACTTGCATTGAGCTGCTGAAATTTGGCAATCTGTTCTTCCAGAATTTCTTCCGGTGCAAGGTCGCTTGCAATGGTCAGATGAATATTCTGGAATTCTTCTTCCGGTTCTTTCTGACCGGAACAGCCTGCTGTCATGGATGCGAACAGCGAAACCGCCAGAATCACACCGAGATATTTTTTCATAATAATTCCCCCAAACTGATTTTGTAAATTTTTTGTGACTTTCAGAAATGCCGGAAAATTTTGTCTTTCTGTACCGGCTTTTCTGATTTCTGATGAATTTTTTCTGAATATTCTGTGAACAGAACACAGAAACAGAATTCTGCGGAAAGCACAGATCCCCTGTATTTGCTGTCATATCAGGATGACAGTATTATTATAGCACAAAACCGGAAATTTTGCAAGTGCGCCCGCGTTGACATTTCCGGGAAAATATGGTATGATAGTAATAACAGAATCTGAAAGGAGATGAATTATCATGAAAGAAAAAATCCTGAAATTCTGCAAGGCACAGCCTGTTCTGCTGGCGGCACTGGCAGCCGCGCTCATCACCGTTCCGGTGATTCCGCCGGATGCCGGGTATCTGGACTACTGTAACACGGCGGTGCTGATTGAACTCTTTTCTCTGATGGCAGTCATTGCCGGACTGCGGAGTATCGGCATTTTCGGAAACATGACGGATTTTCTGCTTTCCCGTGCCGGAACTGTCCGGCGGCTTGGCGTGATGCTGATACTGATTTCCTTCTTTTCGGCGATGCTTGTCACAAATGATGTCGCACTGCTGACGTTCGTACCGCTTACGGTTCTGACATTCCGGAACATTCCGGGAGAAAAGCATAAAATTCTGACTGTTGTACTGGAAAATGCTGCTGCAAATCTGGGAAGTATGCTGACCCCTGTCGGCAATCCGCAGAATCTGTATTTATATGATACTTATCATCTGACAACGGCAGTATTTTTCAGAACCATGATTCCGACGGGCATTGCCGGGTTATGCTGTATTCTTCTGCTGACGTTTCTGCTTCCGGCAGAGCCGTGCCGTCCGGAAGCTTCCGGACAATCTGAAATCCCGAAACCGAAGCTTGCGGTTTACAGTGTTCTGTTTGTATTCTGTCTGCTGACAGTATTCCGGATAGTGCCGGACTGGGTATGCCTGATTGTGACGGTTCTGGTGATTCTGCTAACAGACAGAAAACTGCTCCTGAAAGTCGATTATGCTTTGCTTGCAACGTTTGTCTGTTTTTTTGTATTCGTCGGGAATATCGCCCGGATTGATGCTGTCAGCGAATTTTTCTCGAAGATTCTGACGGGAAGGGAACTGTTAATTTCCGTGCTGTTGTCGCAGGTTATCAGCAATGTACCGGCGGCAGTGATGCTTTCCGGCTTTACCGATAACGGTACGGCACTCCTGCTCGGCGTGAATCTGGGCGGACTCGGAACGCTGATTGCTTCGCTTGCCAGCCTGATTTCCTATCAGTGCTATCAGAAGTCCGAACAGCCGCAGTCCGGAAAGTATCTGCTGATATTTTCGGCAGTGAATTTCGGAACAATGGCAGTTCTGCTGTTATTGCAGATATTTGTATTTTCATGAAAAATTCCCTCTGCTTTCCGGCGGAGAGAAATTTTTTAAAACCTGTTGCTTTTTTTCAGAAACTATGCTATACTGAATAAAACTATATTCCCGAAAGGAAAGAAAATGTTATGTGTACTGTTTATGATTATGATTACCGCGCCAAGCCGGAACGCTATGATTCCATGATTTACCGCCGCTGCGGAAACAGCGGTCTGAAACTGCCTGTGATATCGCTCGGATTATGGCAGAATTTCGGTTCACAGGGCTGCTATGCCAATATGACAGATATGATTCATACAGCCTTTGACCTCGGAATCGTGCATTTTGACTTAGCCAATAATTACGGACATCCTTACAACGGCACGGCAGAAAGCAATTTCGGCAGAATCCTTCAGGATATGCGCCACTACAGGGATGAAATGTGCATTTCTACAAAAGCCGGCTATGAAATGTGGGACGGCATCTACGGCGATAAGAACGGCTCCCGAAAATATCTGACCGCTTCTCTCGACCAGAGTTTAAAGCGCATGAATCTGGAGTATGTCGATATTTTCTATCATCACTGTCCGGATTCGGAAACGCCCGTGGAAGAAACCGCACTCGCGCTTGACCATGCAGTACATCAGGGAAAAACTCTGTATGTCGGCATCTCGAATTATAATGCTCAGCAGACTGCCGAAATCCTGAAAATTTTCCGTGAACTCCGGACACCGTTTATCGTGAATCAGCCGTCTTATTCGATGCTGAACCGCTGGACGGAAACTGACGGCTTACAGAAGCTCGCACAGGAAGAAGGCTTCGGACTGGCAGTCTTTTCACCGCTGGCACAGGGATTCCTGACGGACAGATATCTGCACGGCATTCCGGAAGATTCCAGAATCGGAAAAGGCAATACATGGCTGAAAGGTCAGCTAGATGATGCCATGCTCCGCCGTCTGAATGCCCTGAATGAAATCGCCGCCGGAAGAGGACAGAAGCTTTCACAGATGGCTCTGTCGTGGATTCTCAGCCATGAAGCTGTGACAACCGTTATCACAGGCGCAAGCCGTCCGGAACAAATCCGCGAAAATGCCGCCTGCATTCAGAAACTGGAATTTTCTCCGGAAGAACTCCGGAAAATCGAGGAAATCTTAAAATAACAAACTGCCCGGAAATTTCAGGTTTCCGGGCAGAAGTTTTACAGAAACAATCCGGTCACGAACGCCGCAAGCGATGCCGATAATGCAACGACAATCAGCGGCAGTTCAAAGAAGGAAAGAATCAGGGCAGTAATTGTTCCTGCAATTGCCGTGACAAGATTTCCGGTACTGTAGAAAATCGCCGGAATTGTCATGGCACTCAGTACCGCATAGGGAATATAATATAGAAAACTTTTCAGAAATACAGAATTGATTTTCTTCCGGAAAAATCCGAACGGTATCGCACGAATCAGATAAGTGACACCTGCCATCACCAGAATATAGACTGCTGTACTCAAGCAGATTCCTCCTTTCGCGGAAACAGAAGCGCACCCAGCACAGATGCCGATACTGCACAGAGTATCACGGCGAATCCGCCGGAAAGTCCCGGCAGAAGATATTTGCATATCACGCTCAGCAAAGCCGCCGTCAGGACAACGCACAGAACGCTTTTTTCCTTACGGGACGGCGGAACGATAAGCGCAAGGAACATGCCGTATAATACGATTCCGAGCGCGGCACTCACCGGCGCAGGCAGAAGCTGTCCGGCGAATGCGCCCAGAAACGTTCCGGCAGTCCAGCCGAGTGCGGCAATCAGAATCATGCCGTACATGTATAAAGGCGTGAGCGGTTCTTTCTGCGCGGCGCAGACCCCGAAGATTTCGTCTGTAATGCCGAACGCTGCCGCCATCCGGTGCGGAAATGTGAAATTTTTATCCAGTTTCTGTGATAAAGACAATGACATCAGTGCATAGCGGATATTGATTGTCAGCTGTACCAGAACCATTTCCGCCAGCGTGCCACCGGAAGCGATAACCTCAACGCCTGCCGCTTGTCCGGCGGAAGTCAGATTCGTCAGCGAAATCAAAGTCGATTCCAGTACGCTCAGTCCGGATTTGACTGCCATAATCCCGAATCCGAACGATACCGACAAATAGCCCAGTGCAATCGGAATGCCGTGCGCCATGCCTTTCAGAAATGCAGAATTCTTCATGTTACAGAATCCCCAGAGATACCAGCAGAAGCGCGAACAGCATGACAGGGGCAATATATTTTATCATGACGATAAACAAGCCCTTTCTGCCGAAGGTTTCGCCGTTTTTGGTAGCTTCCTGAATAACTGTTTCCGGCTTGACAATCCATCCGACAAGAATACAGGTTCCGATAGCGACTACAGGCATGAATATCTGATTGCTGATATAGTCCATAATATCGAGAATTTGTGCCACAGAGCCATTTGGCAGTGTGATTTCAAAATAAAGCGCATTATAGCCAAGACAGATAACAATGCCGATAACAAGAGCGATTGCCGTTTCAATGATGACAGCTTTTTTTCTGCTCCAGCCGAAGGCATCAATCAGGCTTGCGACAACGGCTTCCAGAACGGACATTGCACTGGTCAGAGCCGCAAACAGCACCATGATAAAGAACACTGCGCCGATAATATTCCCCATAAAGCCCATCTGTGAGAACACCTTCGGCAGAGCAATGAACATCAGACCGGGTCCCGAAGAACGCATTCCTTCTTCTCCCAGAAAGACAAATACTGCCGGAATAATCATAACTCCGGCAAGAAATGCCACCAGAGTATCAAAAAATTCAATCTGGTTGACGGATTTCAGCAGATTGCTGTCATCCCGGAAATAAGAACCGTAAGTAATCATAATGCCCATGGCAACGCTGATACTGTAGAACAGCTGACCCATAGCATCAAGTATGGTAATAAAGACATCTTTCACGCCCATGCCGGCAAGCGACGGAATGACATAGACTTTCAGACCGTCCAGACCGGAACGTCCTTCATTTTCCTTGATAGTCAGAGAGAAAATCGCAATGCCGACAACCATCACCAGAAGAACGGGCATCAGGATTTTGGAGAACGATTCAATGCCCTTGTTCACGCCCTGATAGATGACGACGGCAACGGCAAGCAGAAAAATGACATCAAAGACAATCGGCTGAGCATAGCTGGTGATGAAGTCCGTGAAATAGCCGTCCTGTGCCGCTGTCAGACCGTTTCCGGTCATGAATGTAACACAGTATTTCAGCACCCATCCGCCGATAATACAGTAATACGGTAGAATCAAGAACGGCACAAGACAGGCAAATACGCCTATCCATTTTGATTTCTTGTGCAGTGTGCCGTAAGCGGTCAGCGCACTCTGCTTGGTTTTCCGTCCGATAGCGGTTTCGCTCACCATCATGGTGAAGCCGAATGTCAGCGCAAGCACCAGATATACCACCAGAAACAAGCCGCCGCCGTCCTTTGCCGCCAGATAGGGGAATCGCCAGATATTCCCCAGTCCGACTGCGCTTCCAGCCGCTGCGAGGACAAACCCCAGCGAACTGGAAAAAGAATTTCGTTTTTCCATAATAAAAATACCTCCTGTTTTGAAATGGCAGATAGTTTTATTATAGCATAAATTGATAACAGTTGCAAGAAAATTCTGAAATTTTGCGGAAAATCAGACAATTGTACTGTATCCGGCAGTTTTGTCAGGTGTTCTGTCTGACAGTGGCAAGATGCTCCGGCATAGAGCCAATCAGAAGTTTCTGACTGACATCATCCCAGCAGAAATAAATCCGGATGAGGGTCTGTGACTTGATGCCGTGCTTGATATGCATGTCCATCAGATATTGTTTTTCCTGATAAGTAAACTTATAAGCATCCTCCCGGACACGGAGTGCTTCTTTTCCGCAGCCGGTGACTGCCCAGCCGTTCTGTGCAGCGTAAAGTGAAAGCTGTTCTTCCGAAATTTCCTTCCGGCGGAACAGGGCATAGGCATTCAGATAGACAATGCCGTCACAGAGCGTGTCAATATCCAGCGAACCGCTGTATTTTTTCATTTCTGATTTTGCACGGGAAGCAATCTGAATCTGTCCGGAAAAATATTTTTCTGCCCAGTCGCAGACTTCTGCCTGTGTGCGCGGAAAATTCCTGACCAGTTCAGCGCGTTCCTGATAGAATGCAATAATCTCCGCACTTCTCCGGTAAGCGGCTTCTTTCTGCTGCATCTGTTCCCGCTGATTGTCACAGAAGATTTTCAGGGCAGCAAGTTCCTCCTGTGCGGATTTCAGCTGTTTCTGAGTGATGCGCAGTGTTTCCATCAGCTGCTGCATATCTGTATTCTGCTGGGAGTAGGTTTTAATCTGCTTTTTAAGTTCCTCATAGGACATGCGGTAGAATTCGCATTGTTCTTCCAGAGAATAGGTCTGTTTCCGCTTCAGGTGATAATCCCGGAGTCTGGCATCGGAATGAAACAGGAGTGTGCCGAAAAAATAGGAGCGGCGTTTCGGCATCTGTTTGATTTCGGCTTTCAGACGATAGGAAAATTCTTTCATATCCTGGGAATACTGCGGATATGACCAGCGTTCGGCTTCTGTTTTATGGACAAGCAGAACGACATCTCCGGCGGAAAGTTTTACAGAAGTTTTCCGTTCCAACTGCTGGAAATATTTTTCATCGACAAAGTACACGACAGCAAAGCCCATCAGAGAAGCCGCAAGATTTTCCGCATCCAGAGACGGCAGTTTCTGCGGAACAGGAGCCGGAGCATTCAGAAGCGTATTTTTGGGGGCAGATTCTTTTGCCGGTTTCTGACCTTTCATTTCTTTCATGGCTTTGCGAATCTTCCGGACATCGTTTTCCTTAACAGGGACAGCTTTCACATCCAGGTTTTCCAGATTCAGCCCCCAGCTTTTTTCAGGCGTGACATCCAGTGAATAGCCGGTATGGAAACGGAAGGAAAGTGGCTTGTTTTCCGGAGTTTCTTCCGGTTCTGTTTCCGGAAGCGTTTCATAGGGACTGTCAGCAATCAGCAGCACCGGAAAATTAAAATCCTCTGTTTCCATCATCTGACAGAAGCGTTCCAGAGAAGCTTTTTCTGTCAGACGGAGCGGTTCACGGCTGACCGGAATCTGCTGATGCCGCAGAATCAGCAGCGGATTTTCAATCATGGCTTTGACCACCATAGGGCGGAATACTTCGCAGTCAGCGGTAGACTGTGCCGGTTCGGAACAAGTCGTCCGAACGCCGATTTCTACTGTATTTCGCTGCTGACGGAATGCAATTTCCGTGCTGAACATTCTTCCGGAAACCGGGAGGCGTTCTCTGGGCGTTCCCAGATTTGCTCCCATATCTGTTTCTGTCAGCAGAAACGACCAGATGCCTTCTTTTTCGATATAAATCACATCAATGCTCAGACCGTCAGAAAAGCTGAACGATGGCTGTACCTGAAATCCGGCATAATCTTCCGGTTCAGGCGTGGAAAAGACTTCCGGCAGATTGTCAAAATTTTTCAGCCGGGCGCGGAGCCAGCGGAATGTTTCCAGAATACATATCCGGAAGATGTCTTCCGGCGGCAGTTTCTCAGCCTGTGCTTCCGCATAGAACTGATAGGTGGGATAACTTTTCAGCGGCTGAAGTGTCGTAGTAATATAGGACATAAAATTCATTCCTTTCTGAAATGCATGAAACATAATAATCTAATTATACCATAAAATACAAAAAAGCACAAGTTTTCTTTCTGATTTTGTGTATCTGCACAAAATCCGGAGAGGATTTCCGGCAATCTGAACAGCATCCAGCAGAAAGCAGAATTCCGGAAGTTCACAGTTTTTTCATAAAATAAACCTGGTTCAGGGTTTGACAAATGTCCCGGAATGTGGTATAATATGTTACAAGAAGAAAACGGCGCAGACTGGGGCGGATGATACAGTCTGCCGGAATATAACAGGAGCAGTTTCATGAAACAGATACAGTTGATTTTTCAGGATGCAGATACCTTCCGGCAGGAAATTGCGGCTGTCCGGGACAAGTATCAGGGAAATACCGCAATGATACAGTTTTTCTACGATAAAGCACGTCAGGAAGAAACGGAACAGGCAGTTGCCATTTTAAAAGAAGAATATCCGCAGGCACATTATTTCGGCTGTGCTTCCAATGCCAATATCGAAAACGGCATGATTGCCGAAGGGTCGGTTCTTGTCGTATGCAATATTTTCGAGTCAGCGGATGTGCAGATAGAAATTTTTCAGTATGTGCTGACGGATGAAACACAGAAAGAGGTCTGTGATGATTTCCTTGCCAGAGTTGCGGAACGTCCCTGGGTGAAAGGCATTGAATTACTGATAACCATCCGGGATATGTCCACAACCTATTTTTGTGACAGGCTTTCCGAAATGGATGAGCATATCCAGATTTTCGGGGGCAGTTCGTTCAATAAGAATCTGGACAGAAACGATGTCGGCGTGTTCTCGGAAAAAGGTGACTTTTTGGATGCCGGTGTGGTATTTGTCCTCATCGGCGGAGAAAAGCTGCATCTCTGGACAAGTTACATCACGGGCTGGAAGCCGCTCGGACAGAAAATGCTGATTACACGCGCCGAAGCCAACCGCCTGTATGAACTCGGCGGCGAACCGGCTTATGATACTTACTACCGGTATTTACAGATTGACAATGACGAATTTTTCTATCATAATACACTGGAATTTCCGATTTTCTATGAAAGAAACGGCATCAACATTCTGCGTGTGCCGTCAAAATGCATGGATGACGGCTCTCTGATTATGACTTCCGATATGATGACCGGCTCTATGGCGCAGATTTCCTACGGCGACCCGCAGACGATTCTGAAAAGTATTTTTCATGAAGCCGAAAAGCTTGCCGATTTCGTACCGGACGGCATTCTGATTTTCGACTGTGCCTCGCGCCGGAGTTTCTGGGGCAATGAAGATATTAACCGGGAATCTCTGCCGTTTCAGACCATTGCCGACACGACTGGATTCTATACCGCCGGAGAATTCCACAGAATGGGAAAATCGCTCAATCAGCACAATGTGACGCTGGTTATCGTCGGTCTGCGCGAAGACGAAGCAGGCGATTCCAACAAATCCAAACTGCTGAAAAAATATCATTACAATAACGAACATGTCAGCATGGTGCGCCGCCTTGCGAATTTCATTGATGTGGCTTCCCGTGAACTTGATGAAATCAATCAAAAACTCGAAGCTGTCAATCAGAAGCTTATGAAAATGGCAGTGACAGATGAACTGACCGGCATTTTCAACCGCCGTGAAATTCAGCACCGGATTGCGGAAGCCGCCGAAAATCAGGAAAAATTTGCCCTGATTATGATGGATTTGGATAATTTCAAGAAAGTCAATGATACGTTCGGACATGACGAAGGGGACAACGTTCTGAAAGGTTTTGCCAATGTTCTGAAATCCGTGACGGAACAGGAAGAAGCTTCCGTCGGCAGATGGGGCGGAGAAGAATTTATGATTATGCTGAAACATGCCGGTGTTCCGGAAGCCGCCGCATTATCCGAAAAAATACGGAAAGAATTTTCAGAAATTAAGTTTGCCGCTTCCGGCGTGCATACTGTCAGCTGCGGCGCGGCGGCTGTGCGTGAAAAGGAATCTGCCGATTCCGTCTGCATCCGTGCTGACCATGTGTTATATCTCGCCAAGCATCAGGGAAGAAACCGTACCTGTACGGAAGACCAGCTTCCGGAATAAAACGAGTTGATTCATCTTCGGGGGGATGTGAATGAAATGTCAGCGTAAAATTATCGCTCTGTGCATTTCCAGAATTTTCGATATCGAAAACCGGAAATTTGTCATGCAGCTCAGTGAAAAACTCAAAAAACAAAACTGCATTCTCTGGGTATATCATATCAATACGGATTTATACTGGAATGAAAAATCACCCCGTCTGGAAGCCGCCGTGTTCGATTTGGTAGATTTCCGGATTGTGGATGCTGTCATCATTATGGACGAGAAAATCAAAAGCAGACGCGTGACGGAAAAGCTTGTTTCCGGAGCCAAGGCGCATCATGTGCCTGTTGTGATTGTAGACGGAAACCATCCGGGCTGTTCGACCGTAAATTTTGACTACAGAGCCGGATTTGAATCTGTTGTCCGGCATGTCATGGAAGTACATCACGTCCGCAGACCGCATTTTATCGCCGGGATTGCCGGAAATCCGTTTTCGGACGAAAGAGAAGAGGTTTTTAAAAAAGTCGTTGCAGAATATGGCATCGCCTTCCGGGAAGATATGATAAGTTACGGCTTGTTCTGGGCGAAGCCTGCCATTGAAGCAACGGAAAAGCTGATTCAGTCAGGCAATCTGCCGGATGCTATCATCTGTGCGAATGATATCATGGCAATCAATGTTTCCAATACGCTCCAGAAACACGGCATTCAGATTCCGGAACAGGTAATTGTCACCGGGTTCGACGGGATTGAAGAAATTTATTTTTCCGTGCCGAACCTGACTTCTGTCCGGTGCGGATGCAGTGACCTTTCGGACAGTGTGTATCTTGCCGCGACAGATGCCCTTGCCAGTCCGGAACAGGTGAAAGATTATACAGTAGAGCCGTTCCTGTTATGCAGTGATTCCTGCGGATGCGGCTGTCAGGAGAATCAGCAGCAGCTGTTTAATTTCAATGACAGGTTCTACCGTTATCAGGATGACAGGCAGATTCTCTATGAAATTACTGAAAAAATGCAGTCTTGCAAGGATATTGCTTCGGCGGGGTACTGTCTGTTCTGCGACCAGCTGCATGATATGACGTTTATCATCAATCAGTGGTGTACGGATAATACGGTCAATCATTTCGAGACCAGAAAAGAACAGACTTTTGATGATGATATGTTCCTGTTTTTCGATACCGACACACTGGGCTTTCAGCAGCGGAAATTTCCCAAATCGGAAATTCTTCCCCGGCTGGAAGAATATATTGAACGCGGCTATCCGCTGATATTCAATGCAGTCGGTTTCATGGGGATTCCGTTAGGCTATCTCTGCTTTCACTTTCCGGATTATGAGCTTGTCAATTACTGCAAGATTCCGCAGACTATCAATATTATCGGGGCAGGTCTGGGCGGCTTCATGAACTGGCAGTATCAGCATTATCTGATGAAACAGCTTGAATTTACTTATAAATACGACGCACTCACCGGACTGCTGAACCGCATGTGCTTCAGCCGCGAACTGGATAAAATCCGGAACAGATTACAGAATCAGGAAGTGCCTGTCACCGTGATTCTTTCCGATTTGGACGGTCTGAAAACTATCAATGACAAGTTCGGGCATACTGCCGGAGACAATGCCATCCGGACTTCTGCCGCCGCGCTGAAAGATTCCTGTCCGGAAGATGCGCTTTGTGTCCGGTTCGGCGGTGATGAAATGCTTGCCGTCATTACGGGCGAATGCGATGCCCGGCATGTCCGGAACCAGATTCATAAACGTCTGGATACTTACAACCAGAACTCCGGACTGCAATATCAGGTTTCTTCGAGCGTCGGCACTTATACGGGCATTCTGAACGAAACCAGTGACCTCGAAGCCATGATTCAGAAAGCCGATGCCGCTATGTATGCCGAAAAACATCCTCACAAATGATTCCGTAAACATTATCCGTCTTGCGCGGATAATGTTTTTTTGATTCTGTGCAGAAAACTATTGCAATTTTTCTGAAATTCGTGTATAATAATTAGCAGGAGGGTGAATTTTTATGGAAAAAACAATCACATTCGGGAACTATGCCGGCGTTCCTGTCGAATGGCAGATTCTGCACCGGACACAGGAGAAAATTCTGCTTCTGAGCAGATATATTCTGGATGCCAAGCGCATGTTTCCCGACTGTATCTATACCAGCTGGGAACGGAGTACACTCCGGAAATGGCTGAATCAGGAATTCTTTCAGGAAGTCTTTTCGCCGGAAGAACAGGAGAAAATTCTGGTGACGGATGTATTTACGCCAAACTGCCGCGATTTCGGCAGTTACGGCGAAAATCATACAGATGATAAACTATTTTTATTAAGCGAAGAAGAACTGAGCAGTTACCTGCCGAAACCGGAATCCCGGACGGCTCCGGCGGAACCTCATGCCGTTGCCTACAGTCAGGATTTGAAGGATTTTGTCAATCTGCTGCCTTTCTATAAAGAAATGCAGAACTGCTGGTGGTGGCTGCGCTCGACAGGCGACGAACCAAATAATTTTGGAGTGGTCTGGTCTGACGGCTCTGTGTTCGCACTTGGACACTATGCCAATTATGAACGCGGCATTCGTCCGGCAATGTATCTCAGTCTGAAATGAGGATTATGATTTATGATGAAAAATAAGAATATATTAATATTATTATGCAGTCTCGCACTGCTTCTGACAAGCTGCGGCACAGCACAGAATGATGTTACAGAAGAAGAAACACTCGAATTCACGGAAACCGAAACGGAATCCCTTACCGAAACCGAAACGGAAACAGAATTCATCTGGACAGAACCGCCTACAGAGCCGCCCACACCGGAAAATGTATTCATCAACTGTATGCCCGTTGTGGAAGCCAACAGCGTTCTGACTGTTGCAGATTTTGTCACTTTTTCCAATGTCACGCTCAAAGATGAGAGTGCGAAAATCGATACCGGCAGAATCGGTACGTTTGAAGTCACAATTCCGTATCTGTACGGCACCGAAACCCGGGAAGAAACTGTCAGCTATCAGGTGAAAGATACCACACCGCCCCTGATTCTCAATGACGGCGATAACGCCTTTATCAAAACTGGAGAGGTGTTCGACCTGCGCGAACTTATCGGCTATGGTGATAATTATGATACAGCTTTGACGCTGACTTATGACGGCGATGTCGATACGACCGTTCCCGGCACGTATATGCTTTCCGCCCATCTGACGGACAGTTCCGGCAACCAGTCCACCTGCCGCCTGAATGTCACCGTTGCAGATGAAAAACCTGCTTCAGAAGCAGATACTCCCGTCGATTTTGCCGATTTCAAAAAGCAGTATGCCTCTAAATATAATACCTATGCCGGAATTGATGTGTCATCGTGGCAGGATTATATTGATTTTGATGCCCTTGTTCGGGAAGGCTGTGAATTTGTTATCATCCGAATCGGCAAGAGTTACGGCGAACCCGAAGAAGACGGCTATTTTGACTATAACTTCAAAGCCGCAAAGGAAGCCGGACTGAAAATCGGCGTTTACTTCTACAGTGCCGATAATGATGTTTCACAGGTGCGCGCCGATGCCGACTGGATTGCCGAACGGCTTGACAAGCAGGAACTGGATTTTCCGGTCGCATTCGACTGGGAAGATTTCACGAACTTTCAGCAGTACGGCATGAATCTGCATGACCTGAATGAACTCTACCGGGCATTTGACGAACAGATGCAGAAAAACGGCTATGAAACCATGCTGTATTCCAGCAAATTCTATCTGGAAAATGTCTGGGAAAATCCTGACGAAAATACTGTCTGGCTCGCGCATTATACCGAGCAGACCAACTATCAGGGAAAATACTTTATGTGGCAGAGATGCAGCCGCGGCAGAATTTCCGGCATTGATGAATATGCCGATTTCAACGTGTTCACCGAAGAACAGGAAACTTATGAAACTTCCGAAAATTCTGAAACACAAGAATCTACAGAAAATCCCTTGACAGATGTTTCGGAACATGTTATGATAGAATAAAATCAGATTTGCAGGAGGAAATTATCATGCAGAATATTACTATCGAAGATTTATACGACCTGAATTATACACTGGCTGCCGATTATCTGCGGCAGTTCCAGTATCCGTGGGAAGCTCTGGAAGGCATTAAAGATATGATTATCGCACTTGGCGCGACGCTCAGTTTTGATGAATATGACTATGTCTCTGAAAATGTCTGGATTCACAAAACTGCGAAAGTCTTCCCCAGTGCCTATATCGGTGCGCCGTGCATTATCGGCGCGAATACGGAAGTCCGTCACTGTGCGTTCATCCGCGGCAGTGCGCTGATTGGCGAAAACTGTGTTATCGGAAATTCCGTCGAATTGAAGAACGTGATTTTATTCGATAACGTGCAGACACCGCATTATAATTATGTCGGTGACAGCATTCTCGGCTATCATTCGCACATGGGAGCAGGCTCGATAACTTCCAACGTCAAGTCCGATAAAACGCTTGTCGTTGTCAAAACTGACGGCGAACCTCTCGAAACCGGACTCAAGAAAATGGGTGCCATGCTCGGCGATTTCGTGGAAGTCGGCTGTAACAGCGTCCTGAATCCGGGTACGGTTATCGGTCAGAACTCGAATATCTACCCGACAAGCTGTGTGCGCGGTGTTGTTCCGGAAGACAGTATCTGGAAGAATGACGGCGTTATCATCCGGAAATATTAATCCAGAAAGAGAAGTTATGAAACAGAAAAAACAAAGTCTGATAGATGCGCTGAAGCAGGGCTATCAACAAGGCTATGAACAAGGTCATCTCCGTACGCTTGCCGTCAGTGTCAGATGCGGTGCAATGACAGAAGAAAAGGCTGCTGAAAAGTGCGGACTTTCTGTCGAAGAATTCCGGGAAAAAGTAAAGCTTCTGGAAGAAAATCAGCAGTTATAATTCAGAAAAAGGGGGAGTTTTCATGGCGAAAAGACCGGCATTCTGCATTTTTAAAAATCAGAAGATTATTGCAAAACAAATTGAATTCAAGTGGATTTCCGGCTTGTCGTTCTCGCAGAAACAGAAAAATGCAGACAGTCTGCAAAATGCGATAAAACAGGCTTATCCGGATGCCAGTCCGCTCGAAGTCAGCACCAAAGGCAGAAACGAACTCGGCGTGAAACTCAGTGCGTTCAATCTGAAATATCAGGGCTATGCTCTGGAAAGTGTCTTTCAGAGTTCCAAAGTGTTCCGGTATGGCGGAGCCTATACTGATTTGCGCGAAAAATCGCCCCGTGATGCCAAATCTGACCCCCGTCTGAAAGAATCCGGTCAGCTGAAAGCTTTCTATCATGACGGCGTAACATGGTCACTCGAACCGAAAACGGCTTTCTATGATTATCTCTACTTACAGGCAGTGAAAGAATCCCTCACCCCGGAAGAAATTCAGCAGATAAAAAATTATGATTATTTTACGGATATCGAATTTAATCCGGAAAAGAGTATCAATTCACAGGCGCGGTCAGCTACGGAAATCCGGCTGATGCTGGAACTGTACGGCGAAATTCCGGCATTCACCCGTCAGGAATTTATCAATTTCTACGAAAATTATGTCACAGAATAATCAGGAGTTTATATGGCAGAAACAAGAAAACATTTCAGCGCATTGCAGATAATTCAGCATATTCTGGAATTACACGTCAGAGAAGGCGATATCTGCATTGATGCCACTGCCGGACGCGGCAGAGATACTTTATTTTTATCGAATCTGGTCGGAGCATCCGGACATGTCACGGCATTCGACATTCAGCAGGAAGCCGTTGACAGCACTCGCGAATTATTAAACCAGAATCACAGAACTAATGCAGAAGTCATGCTCGACAGTCATGCCAATATGCAGAATTATTTTCAGCCGGGAACGGTTTCCTGTATTACATTCAATTTCGGGTGGCTGCCCGGCGGAAATCATCATATTTTTACCAATCCGGAAACCAGTATTCAGGCAATTCAGCATGGTCTGGAACTTCTGAAGCCTGACGGCATTATGACGCTGATTCTCTACTACGGCAGAGAAACCGGCTTTCAGGAACGTGATGCCCTTCTGGAATTTCTGCCGACACTCGACAGTAATTTATATACCGTCGTGGAAATGCCGTTCGTCAACCGGCAGAACTGTCCGCCGATTCCGGTTGTGATTTTCAAGGATAAATAATCATGAATACAAAATTACTCCGGAATACCGCCGTCCGCATACGGCGGTTTCTGCTTGAAGCAGGACTTCCCAAGCAGACCGCATGGCAGGGATTTATCTGGACTGCGGCAGAAATTTATCTCGAACTCAAAAAATATCCTGACAAGCCGGAACATCTTGTTCCGGAACTGTATCTTCCGGAAGAAATAAAGCCGTTTTACAGCGAAATCAGAGAACTGCTCCGTCCGCAGATGTCAGAACATGATTCTGTACAGGTTATCGGGTGGCTGCATCAGTATTATCATAACGAAGAAAAAGACCGCATTTTCGCGGACAAGAATCATAAACAGATGACAGAAGCCGAAATTCCGGCAGCCACACAGTTTTTCACGCCGGAATGGCTTGCGGATTATATGATACAGAATTCACTCGGCAGACTGTTTCCGCGGAACTGGGAATATCAGCTGGATACTTATCCGGAAGAAAATCTTCCGGAATCTCCTGAACTTATCCGTCTGCTTGACCCATGCGCCGGAACCGGACATATTCTGCTTTCTGCATTTGATAATTTTATGAAAATTTATCTTTCCCGCGGCGAATCCCCGGAAACAGCTGTCAGAAAGATTCTGGAAAAGAATCTGTTCGGGCTGGAACTGGATATTTCTGCCTGCCGGATTGCAGAATTTTCTCTTCTGGTGAAAGCTCTGGAATATGACTCTGATTTCCTGAAAACCGGAATCAGACCGAATCTGCAATATTTTCCTGAAACCGAACCGGAAGGCTCGCTTCTGAAAGCTTCTGCCGTTCCGGAAACGGACAGGCTTCTGAAACAAAAATATCAGATTGTCATCACGAATCCGCCTTATATGGGAAATGCCGGAATGCCCGACAGGCTTTCCGCATTCGTCAAGGCGGAATATCCCGACAGCTGGCGCGATTTATGTGCCTGCTTTATTGAACGATGCTCGGAACTGACCGAAGAAAACGGTTTCTGTGCGCTCCTGACCATGCAGAACTGGCTGTTTCTGCCGAGTTTTGCTGGACTCCGGAACAAAATTCTGCATTCGCATGTCATAACCAGCCTCCTGCATCTGGGAATGTGTGCGTTCGATACGGCTGATGTAGGGACTATCGTCCAGAGTGCCTGCTGGATTATGCAGAAGAAAATACCCGATAAGCAGACCGGAATTTACTATCATCTCTGCGACTATGCCGATGCAGAACTGAAAAGGCAGGCATTTCTGCATCATCAGGCGAAGCGTTACGAAATCGCACAGGAACAGTTTTTCAGAATTCCGGACAGTCCGGTCATTTACTGGGCACCGGAAGCAGTTCTGCAATTGTTTCAGCTTCCGAAGCTGGAAACGTTCGCCGAACCGAAACAGGGACTGACCACTTCTGACAATCCGCGGTTTGTGCGCCTGTGGCATGAAGTGAATTATCAGGATATCTGTTTTCATGCCGAAAATCATCAGCAGGCGGAAAAAAGCCATAAAAAATGGTTTCCGTATCATAAAGGCGGCGGCTATCGGAAATGGTACGGCAATCACAGCCATATCCTGAATTATGAAAACGGCGGAAAAGAACTGCTTGCCTTTCATGAAGAACTGAATAAACAGCATTCCGGAGGACGGCTCAAAAACAAGAATTATTATTTCAAGCCGTCTGTAACATGGACATTTATCGCCAGAACACCGAGTTTCCGGAAGAATCCTGCCGGATTTCTGTTTGATGTGGCAGGTTCGTGCCTGTTTGCGGATTCCGAACAGGAAGAAAACAGAATTCTTGCCTTCTTATGCAGCAAACCGGCGGAATATCTTCTGCATCTGCTCAACCCGACTATGAACATGCAGGCAAGGGATTTGAGAAATCTGCCGTATCTGCAAGCCGATTCTGACCGGATTCAGGAACTTGTGAACGAAAATATTCAGCTCTGCCGCGAAGACTGGGACAGCTTTGAAACAAGCTGGAATTTTGAATCTCATCCGCTGTTATGAAAAATACCCTCTCACGATTGAGAGGGCATTTTTATTCTCGAAATAAGTCAGAATGTGTTCCGGTGCGTTCCAGTGACAAAATCAGTTCATTCTGATATATTTTATATATCAAAAGCCAGTCACTCTGAATGTGACATTCATGATAGCCTTTAAAATTTCCGGAAAGTTCGTGGTCACGATACTGTGGAAGTAAAGCTTCACCATTTGCAAGTGTTTCAATAATTTGTTCAAGCAGTTGTGTACGCAAACCGCGCTTTACAGCTTTTTTAAGTTCTTTTCGGAAACGTGAGGTTGGAACGACAGTATATTTCATTCGTCATCCTCCTCGGCTAATATTTCGGCAAACATTTCATGTACATTGGTATAACGTTTTGCCGGAATTTTTCCGCTGAGAATATCTTCACATTCCTGCATGGCTTTCAAAGTTTCAGAATTAGGATGGAGGTGTACATATTCCGGATATTCGTCATAAGCTGCCCGCTCAATCATCTTTTTGAGTGCAGATTCTACATCTGTTCCGAGAAATGCAAACACAGCCTGTGCATGTTGATACTGATTTTCATCTACAGTGATACTTAAATTAATATTTGCCATAATCTCAGCCCCTTTCAAATATAGTATAGCATAAAAAATCAAAAAAGTCAATAGAATCAGATATGCAATAAACAGGAGTAAAAAAGTCATTGCATTATGAGCTGTTTTGTGATATGATAATATTAGTTCATAAATTGTTCAGAATAGATGAGAAATTTTTGAAAAGGGGAATTTTTTTATGCGTATGAAAAAAATGTTGTCTGCCCTGTCTGCGGCGGCAATGAGCTGTGCTATGCTGATTGCTCTGCCGTCTGAACAGCAGATGCAGGCAGAAGCAGCGGTTTCCTATCCGCTTCAGTACTTCCGGCTTGGCATGTTCGATACAAATCAGAATGTCAATGCTTCCGGAACGTCTCTGGTTCCGGCGGAACAGAACGGCACAGCCGCTGAAAAATGGACGGTCAACTATATCAGTTCGGGCGTGTTCGAGATTGTGAACGCTTCCAACGGCTATGTGCTGACAGCTTCCGGCACATCCGTCACACTCGCGGCTGATTCCGACGGTGCTAATCAGCAGTGGAAAATTGAAGCCGTACAAAATGACTATGACGGCTATGCACTGTATTATAAAATCACAAGCAATGCGGATTCTTCCAAAACACTGACGTTTACAGAAGGCGCAGGATTCAGCCTTTCAAGCTATTCTAAGGCAGATTATCAGAAATATAAATTAAATCTCGACGGTCTGGAAGGCTATGCCGGTGATTCCATGACACCTTCCGGCGAAAAAGCCGGAACAATCGGCGGTCTGCTCGGCGAAGTTGTCTACGTTTCCACGGCGGATGATTTAGTCAAGCAGTTAGATTCTACCGAGCCGAAAACTGTCGTTGTCACTGCCGATATCGATTTGCAGAAATACTCTCACACCAGAATCAGAGATAATAAAACGCTCGTTGGCTGTTACGGAAATCACACACTCTATGACCCGTGGTTCAGAACCAACAACGAATACGGCAAGGATGAACCCTCTGATAATATCGTTATCCGGAACTTCAAAATGATTGCAAAGAACGTTCCGAACAGAATCATGATTAATGTCTGGTCAGGACGGCAAGTCTGGATTGACCATATTTATTTTGAATCTCAGCTGACTTATGACAGAACCGGAAACGGTCAGGACGAAGTCGGAAAATTCATCTGGATTAATACGCCTTATGATTCCTATATGGATGCTAAGGACAGAACACGTTCTCCCGACTATGTGACAATTTCTTACTGCCATCTCAAGCACAGATACTGGACAGTTGCCTACGGTACACAGAATGACGAAATCACCCGTGACCGCACAACTCTGCTCTATAACTGGTGGGATGAAAATGTCCGCAGATGCCCACAGCTCGGCAACGGCTCCGCACACGTGTATAACAACTACTACTCTGCCTATGGAAAAAATTCCAACGGTTCCGGCACAAGCGGCATCATCGGCGGCGATGGCTCCAATTTTGTATCGGAAAACAACTACTTCAATGGTTACACCTTGCAGCAGGCACTCATGATGGGCGGCGGCTCTGACCCGTGCCGCGATTCCAATTCCTACCTCTCCGAGACGCTCAACGGCACACCCTCGAAAATCAGCTTCTCACCCAAGACCACAAGTACATGGTATCCGAATAAATCCAATTACGGCTATGAATTGTTAGATGCCTATAATACCAAAAATACAGATACAAAAGCATTCTGTACTTCTTATTCCGGAGACTGCACAAAGGCTTCCCAGATGAAGTATATCACTGATTCTGATTTCGCCGGATGGATTGCAACTAAATATGAATGCCCGTTCCTGCGGAAAGTCGATTTCGGTTCTGCCACAGCGGCTGTATTCAATAACGGCGCGACTTACAGAATCAAGAACGTCAATTCCGGACTGTATATGCAGGTAGAAGGCGCAAAGGCTGAAAATAATACCAATGTTCAGCAGTGGGGTACTTCCGACGGCACAACTCATGATATCTGGAAATTCGTGGACGAAGGCGACGGCTATTACAGCCTGATTTCCGCAGTCGGCGACGGCGGTACTTATGCGCTTGACGTTGCCGGAAAGAAAACTGCTAACGGCACAAACATCGATATTTATCAGTATAACGGCGGAGACAATCAGAAATTCATGCTGACGAAGAATGCAGACGGTTCTTACAAAATCAGAACCAAGATTTCCGGCAGAAAATCTGCTGTCGAAATCGCCAATGCCGGAACAGGTTCGGGCGATAACGTTCAGCAGTGGGAAATCAACGGTGTGAACTGTCAGGACTGGATTCTGGAAGCCATTGCAAATCCCGGCTGTAAGATGGATACCAATGTTCTCTATGAATTCCAGAATGTCAACTCTGGTATGGTAATGGATATCGAAGCCGGAAAAATGGAAGAAAATACCAATGTTCAGCAGTGGGCAACCGGACATTACAACAGTCAGAAATGGACATTGCAGGCATTCTCCGGCGGCGGAAACTATTACTATATCCGTTCTGTAGCAAATACAGATTATGTGCTGAAAGCTATGAGCGGAAGCAATGGCGGCAACATCGCGATTGTGCCGTATTCCACAAAAGACAGTATGATGCTGTTCAAGTTCTCGAAGAATCCGGATGGAAGCTATCAGATTATGACAAGAGCGTCGAAAGATGCTTGTCTGGTAGAAATCGGTTCTGCAAGCAAGAATTCCGGCGCGAATGTACAGCAGTGGGAACCGACAAACAATGACTGTCAGAACTGGCAGGCTATGACTGAAACAACTACTACAACAACGACTACCACGACAACAACAACTACTACCACGACTACCACCACCAAAGCTCCCGAAACAGAACCCGAAACCACAACTACCACAACTGTCACCACTGAACCGGAAACAGTTATCGGCGATATCAATCAGGATAAGACTGTCAGCGTTCTGGATGCTGTCACCTTACAGAAATATCTGCTCAAAGCCGGAACACTCACAAAGGAACAGAGCGTGAATGCCGATATTAACAAGGACGGCAAAATCAATATCTATGATTTGATTCTTCTCAAGAAATCTCTCCTGAAAAAATAACCTCATAAGAAAGCCGCCGCCGGACAAGTGCCGGCGGCATGCTTCTGTATTGATAAACATAATTCCAAAAGGAGAAAAACTTATGAAAACTATCTGGTTCAATCACTGGTTTACAACGGCTTATCATCTTATCAGCCTGATGAAAAAATCAAACCCGGATTTCCGGGTTATCGGCACAAGCACGAACCCGAATGCCATGTATCAGTTTGTCTGTGAGGAATTCTTTTCCGAGCCGGACAGTATTACGCCCGAAGCATATCTTGATTTCTGTCTGAATTTCTGCCGGGAACATGAAGTGAATGTTTTCGTTCCGAGAAGATTCCTTCCGGAGATTTCCAGACATGCCGAAAAATTTACAGATATCGGCGTGAAGCTGTTCGCGGACAGCAATCCGGTGCTTGCTGAAATTCTGGATGATAAGCTGAAAACTTACGAATTTTTTAAAAAAGATTTTCCGGAACTGATTCCTGAATATCGTCTTGTGCATTCGGTTGAGGAATTCCGGAATTGCTTCCGGGAACTGAAACAGCATCATGCGCGAATCTGCTACAAACTCGCACAGGATGAAGGCGCAAGAAGTTTCCGCGTTCTGGACGAAAATACAGAATCACTCTCTGCCTTGCTGAATCCGCCGAATACGAAAATCCATCCGGAAACGGCATTCCGGATTCTGGAACAGTATGATTTCGCAGTTCCGGTCATGATGATGCCTTATCTGGAGGGAACGGAAATCAGTGTGGACTGTCTCCGGACGGAAGACGGCGATATCACGATTCCGCGTTACAAAACCGGAGGCAGATTTGCAGAAATCCGCTTTGAGCCGGAACTCATGGAATTATCCGGTCGTATGGCGGATTTGATGCAGATAAACATGCCGTTCAACATTCAGTTCCGGGAGTACCGCGGAAAGCGGTATCTGCTGGAAATCAATCCGCGGATGTCCGGCGGATTACAGCTGTCCTGTGCAGGTTCGGGCATCAACATTCCGGATATTGCCGTCAGTCAGCTTCTGGGAATCCGGAAAGAATGGCACTACCCGGCACAGCAGAAAATTCTCTGTGCGCATCTGGAAAGCCCCGTCATTTTCCCCGGATAAATTGAAAAATACCGCTGAATGTTTCAGGTTCAGCGGTATTTTCTATGGGAGAAAAATAAATGAGTAAAGCGTTTCAGATGCCGGTCAGCTGTTCCGGCGGAAAGGTCAGAATCACTTTGAATAAATCACCGTCAATTTCCAGCTGCATCGTTCCGCCCTGTAAGTTAATAAGGCTCTGTGCTATCGATAAGCCTAAGCCGCTGCCTTCGGTATTCCGGGAGCGGTCTCCGCGGACAAAGCGTTCCATCAGTGCTTCGGATGAAATATTCAGCTGTACGGATGAAATATTCCGGAGTGTAATGCAAATCTGATTTTTTTCAGATACGGCGTTCAAATAAACTCTTGTATTCGGCATGGCGTATTTGAAAATATTATTGAATAAATTATCCATTGCTCTCCACAGCAGACGACCGTCCGCGGAAATCATCAGGGGCGTTTCCGGCAGAGTGCTGATGTAAATCAGATTCCGGGATTCAAATTTTTCGGCATATTCGCCCTCTATCTGCTGAAGCAGAACATTTAAATCCATAGATTCTTTTTCGACTTTCATGCTTCCGGTGGAAGCCTTTGACGCTTCGAGAACGTCTTCGGTCAGTTTCCGCAGACGGGCGGACTGACGGCTTAATACTGCAATATATTCCTGTGCGGTTTCGTCCTGAATCTGCAATTTCGAGAGCAGGTCAGTATAATTGATGATGGAAGTCAGCGGTGTGCGGATATCGTGAGAAACGTTCGCGATGAGTTCCGTCCGGAACATTTCGCTTTTCAGGCGTTCGGAAACGGCTTTGTTCATGCCTTCGCCGATGCTGTTGAGGTTCTTTGCATGTTCCCGGAAAGAGAAGAATAATTTTTCTTCCGGAATTTTTTCTTCGAGGTTTCCTTCGGCGAGGTGCTGACCGCCTTTCTGTAACAGATGAAGCTGATATACCACAGCAGCCGCGCCGAGAATCGTCACTGTCCAGATGAGAAGTTTCAGAAACAAGCCTATGTCTGCACGGTCATGAATCAGCAGAGTAGTGATGAAATCAAAAAACAGATAGCCCAGTGTCAGCAGTACAGCTTTCCAGACGAACGGAAGCATCTGTAAAAATCCGCTGATTTTATTTTTTCCGTTCCGGAGCAGTTTTTTCAGGAGTTTTAAAATTCTGGTAATCAGATTATTTTCGAGGATAGTTTTTGTCCGGATTCTGACAGCGGTACTCATCAGCCACCAGAGGAGAAGCAAGCCCCATATCAGGCAGGATACAGTGATGATAAAAATCGTTATGGCTGTACTGGAGTAATTCACAACTTCATCATCAAAATAAAGAAGCAGAACAGAAATTCCAATCAGAAAAGCCGTAAACAGGTCATAGGGAATTTTCTCAAAAATGCTTGCTTCGGGGTATTCTTTGTTCTTGTGGAAGCCTGCCGAACGAATCAGATAAATCAGAGAAATCAGCAGAAGAATGCCGGAAACAATTCCCACTGCCGGAATCACATACCGATACTGATAGGCAAGGGAAGTATAAGTTTCGTTCTTCCGGTAGCTGTCATCTGCGGTGAAATTTGACTGTACATAGCCTGTAATATAATAGCTGACCGGATTTTCCGTCGAATAAATTTTGACATCATAGTAAATATCATAATATTCGCCTGTGCCGGTTTCTTCGGTCAGAAGATTAGCGTTGAATTCTTCCGGATAGCTGAGAATATAATCAACAATACTCATGAGTACAGGCGGATTCTGATGGGTATCAATGGTATAATGCCAGCCGTTCTGGTTAATCAGCTCAAAATTCGGCTTGGAATTGATAATCTGCTGAAAATAATCTTCAAACAGAACAGAGCCGTTTCCGGTATCAATCCAGAGTGTTTCATCATCCGGCTGATAATAGTCAAGATGTAAAGCTTCTGTAATCTGAATGCGCTCATCAAGGGAAAAATCAGAAACATACACTTCTCTGATGTTCGCTTCCGCATGAGCGACAAGAGAAAGCGAATCCTGAACGGTTTCCACTTCGGTAATGGGCTGAGTTTCGGGAACGGTTTCTGTGACGACTGTTTCTGTAATAGATTCTGTTTCGGGAATGGTTTCCGGTTCGGTTGCCGGAACAGAATCAGTAGCATCCGGCAGAACAGGAGCAGGTTCACCGCGCGGAACAATCATCTGCTGTGCGGAGTATTCGCCTTCAAAATTCTGCTGAAAATAATTGAAATCGGCTTCGTTCATGATTTTTTCTTCTTCGTTCCGGATTTCGTCATAGAATGTTTCCGTCCGGAATGCCTGATAATCGGCATCATAGGAAGATAACAGCAAATTATCTTCGGCATCGTAGATTTTGAAGAAGAAGTTTGTCCGTTCCGGGGCATATTCGCGCATAAAGTCACTGTAAAGAGCCTGTTTTCTCTGCTGAGAAATGGTTTCCTCGAAAAAGCCTTCGGATTTGAGATTTTCAAATTCAGCATTTAAATTATTAATATCTCTGAACAAATCTCTTTCCAGATTTTTTTGCTGAAAAGTTTCAGCAGATTCGGTATAGCATCCCATTTCGGCAAGTGCTAGTGTACCGCCGATACCGCCGGCAGCAGTCAGCATACTGAGCGCATAGGCGAATACGGCGAGCATTTTCTTTCCGGTAGAAGTTTTCATAATATCACGACCTTTCAGAAGATTCAAGTTTATAGCCCTGACCCCAGACGGCTTTTAAGAACCGGGGTTCTGCCGGATTGATTTCGATTTTTTCGCGCAGATGGCGGATATGGACGGCGATAGTTCCCTCCGCGCCGTAGGGGAGTTCGCCGCGTATCTGTGTATAGATTTCTTTCGGGGAGAAAACTTTGTTCTGTGATTTCATCATCAGCAGAAGAATGGCGTATTCTGTAGGGGTGAGGCTGACTTCTGTGCCGTCAACGGTCACGATTTTTTCGTTATCGTCCAGAAAGATATTACCGCACCGGAACTGCTGTTCAAGCATGGGGACGGCACTGCCGAACTGTGTATATCTCCGGAGCTGAGAGCGTACTCTTGCCAGCACTTCCATCGGGTTGAACGGCTTTGTGATATAGTCATCCGCGCCGAGGTTCAGACCGAGGATTTTATCCGTATCTTCGCTTTTCGCCGTGAGCAGAATCACCGGAAGATTATAGTTTTTCCGGAGTTCGGTCATAGTCTGAATGCCGTCCATTTCCGGCATCATAATGTCAAGCAGAAGCAGGTCAATCGGTTCATGATTCAGGATTTCAAGAACTTCTCTGCCGTTTCCGGCAGTGTGCAGAATATAATCTTCCTGTGAGAAATAAATTTTCAGTGCGCTGACAATGTCTTTTTCGTCATCGCAGATTAAAATATGATGTGGCATGTGGAACACTTCTTTCTGATGATTTCTTATGTTATGATTATACCTGATTTCTGATTAAAAAACAAGCAGGAAAATCTTTAAGAAATGTTTAAGATGCATAGGATTGACTTTTTTTGTGAAATATGATATAATAAATAAGAAATCCACTGATTTTTTTGTCAGATTTCAAGAAAGGGGAGAATTATGCTGATACCCAGAAAAACCAAAGAACAGCAGCCAGTGCTTGCGCTGTGCTATGATTTCGACAAGACGCTTTCGCCGGATGATATGCAGGCACAGGGATATATTCAGGATGTTTACGGGGAAGATATTCCGGCATTCTGGAGAGAAACCAACGAACTCGCAGAAGCCAATGAAATGGATTCCAATCTTGCCTATATGTACAAGATGGTGCAGGAAGCAAGGGGAAGGGTGCTGTTCACCAGAAAAAGCCTTGCCGATTACGGGGCGAAAGTTTCGCTGTTTCCGGGCGTGGAAACATGGTTTGAGCGAATCTGGACTTACGGCAGGGAACACGGCGTTATCGTGGAACATTATATTATTTCTTCCGGTCTGAAAGAAATGATTGAGGGAACTTCCGTTGCCAAAGCAGGCGCATTTGAAAAGATTTATGCAAGCTCGTTTCTGTTTGATGAAAAAGGCGTTGCTGTATGGCCTGCACAGGTCGTGAATTATACGAATAAAACACAGTTTCTGTTCAGAATCGAAAAAGGTGTGCTGGATGTCAACGATTCCGGAGTGAATCAGTATTTTCCGCCGGAAGATATCCGCGTACCGTTCCGGAATATCGTCTATATCGGCGACAGTGACACAGATATTCCCTGCATGAAACTGGTGAATACTTACGGCGGTCATGCTATCGGCGTGTTTAATCACGAAACGCGCGATAAATCAAAAGTTTATCAGATGCTGCATGATAACCGCATCCGGTTCTTTGCGCCGGCGGATTATACGGAAAATTCGGAACTGGATAAGCTTGTCAAAGCGATTATCAACCGGACTGCTGCCAATGAAATCCTCGAAGATGTGCATTTCCGCTGCCGGAAAGAACAGAAAGAAGAGGCGAAGCCATGAAAAGCATCAGACCGCTTTACAAACCGGCATTCAGACATTTGAAATCGCATTATTTTCTGAATGTAATGATTGTCTTTCTGGTAGGGTTCATTCTGCGAGACGGCTATCAGTACGCTACGGACTGGAACAGCACCGTCAGCGAACGTGAACAGATTGCCTATGAACTCCGCGAAAACCGTAAAACAAATGCCGATATTCTGAAAGAACTTGTTACAAAACAGAATCTGATTCCGATAGATTTCAGCCCCTATGCAGAAACGACTTCCGAAAAATATACCATGGGCTATTTTTCCGTCATTGTCAATGAAGTAACTGCTTCCGGGTCTTTAGGGTTCGGCATTCTCAACGGACTGAATAAAATTCTGTTTCACGGCAGAATCGCAGAATCTATCACGATTTTCATTATGACAGCAGTCACGGCATTGTTCTGGATATTCGGGAAGAATCTGATTTTAATCGGAAGATGCCGTTATTTTTTGGAGCGAAGGCTTTACTCCGGCACAAGACCGGACAGGATATTATTTGTCTACAGAACCGGAAGCGCGAACAATACGGCAAAAGTCATGCTTCTGCGTTCTGTCCGGCAGACGCTCTGGAATCTGACGATTGTCGGCGGCATCATCAAATATTATGAATATTTGATGATACCCTACATTCTGGCAGAGAATCCAAATATTTCATCCAAAGAAGCCTTTTCGCTCTCCAAGCAGATGATGAACGGCGACAAATGCCGGGCATTTCTGATGGATTTATCGCTTCTGCCGGGGGTACTGCTCGACGGCGCGACATTTCATCTGACATCGCTGTTTTTTATGAATCCCTATAAAGAATGCCTGTATGCAGAATTCTACGCGGCTCTGCGCGAAGAAAAGAAAGCCAAGCTTGCCGAAAGCGAACTTCTGTATGATGAACTTCTCGTAACAGATGCCGGGTCTGCGGCATATCCGGATGAAAAATGTCCGACACCGCATCCGGAGCGGCACAGATGGCTGACAACAGATTATGAAAAAATTTATACAGGCAATACGCCGGTATTATTTTTCTTTTTGTTTTCGTTTATCGGGTGGCTGTTTGAAGTCTGCTTCTATCTGGTGAATGAAGGTTCTTTTATCAACCGCGGAACCATGACAGGTCCGTGGCTGCCGATTTACGGAACGGGCGGACTGATTATTATTTATCTTCTGCGTCCGCTCCGGAAAAAGCCGGCTCTGCTGTTTGCGAGTGCATTCGTCCTCTGCGGTTCGCTGGAATATTTCACATCATGGATTCTGGAGCAGGTTGCCCACAAGAGATGGTGGGACTATACGGGATATTTCATGAATCTTAACGGCAGAATCTGTCTGGAAGGTCTGACGGTGTTCGGGCTTGCCGGAGTTGCCGTGACGTATTTTATCGCCCCGGTTTCCGATAATCTGTTCCGGCAGATTCCGGAGAAGAAACGAAAAATTCTCTGTACAGTTCTGCTGATTCTGTTCGCGGCGGACTGCGTCTGGTCGGTCTTTCATCCGAATACCGGAAACGGCATTACAGAGGGCTTTTATTAAGCAAGAAAAATCCTGTTCCGGCAGGATTTTTCGCTGTGCTATAGATTATTTCTATTAGAATATCTAAAAAACCGGTATAAAAAAACAAAGTCAGGGTATTGACAAATTATCATAAATATTGTATAATAATAGATAAATCCTATCATTCATATAGAATAAGAATATTTAGAATCCGCCGGAATTCCGGCGCATAGGATAGAATATTGAAATTTTGCATCAAAGGAGAGCGACAGCCTTGAAACAGGATTTATTATTCAGCGGAAACTTCGGTCTGGAACGGGAAACCCTGCGCGTCGATGCACAGGGCAGACTGGCACAGACTCCTCATCCGTTCGGGGATGATGCCCATATTACACGTGATTTCTGCGAAAATCAGGTAGAACTGATTACTCCGGTCTGTAAGAGCATTGATGAAGTATTGCAGTCTCTGCAAACCCTGCATGACCGGACTGTAGAAAAACTTTCACAGCAGAACGAATCCCTGTGGATTTACAGCAATCCGCCGCATTTCAACTCCGAAAATGATATTCCGATTGCAAGATTCGGCGGCGAACAGTCTTTCAAGCAGAGTTACCGCGAAGCCCTGGAAAAACGCTACGGCAAGCGGCTGATGCTCTTTTCCGGCGTACATTTTAATTTTTCGTTTCCGGATGCGCTTCTGCACGAATGGCATGACGGAACAGAAAGTTTTCCGGCGTTCCGGGATGTGCTGTATCTGCGGCTTTACCGGCAGTTATTCCGGCACAGCTGGCTGCTGGTGCTGCTGACTGCGGCAAGCCCCGATTATGATGCTTCGCTCGATGGTGACAACTTGCAGGGTGTTGTCAGAAGCGAATACGCTTCCCCCAGAAACAGCGCACGCGGTTACTGGAATCAGTTTGTTCCCGTGCTGAATCACAACAGTCTAGAAGCCTTCGCGGCAGATATTCAGGAATATGTTACCAAAGGCTTATTATTTTCCGTCAGTGAACTGTATCTGCCGATACGCCTCAAGCCGAGAGGTGAAAATACGCTCGAAAATCTGGTGAAAAACGGCGTTGACCATATCGAACTGCGAATGTTCGATTTAAATCCGCTCTGTCCGCTCGGTGTGAACCGGAATGATTTGCTGTTTGCGCATCTGCTTATCCTGTATCTTGTTCATCAGGAAGATGCAGAACTGACTCCCGAACAGCAGGAACAGGCAGTTGCCGCCCATCAGCAGGCGGCGGCTTACGAACCGGGAAAAGCCATGACAGAACAGGCATTGCAGATTCTCGGACGCATGAAACAGGAATTTTCCAGTCACCCGGAAGCACTGACAGTCATAGAATATCAAAAACAGAAACTGACGGAAAAACGGCTCTGCGAACAAGTCCGGAGCAGGAATTTTTACTAATCAGTTAAAGGAGAATTATTCTTATGTGCGAACTTTTTGGCATTTCTGCGGCAGAACCAGTCAGCCCGGCGGAGTATCTGAAAGAGTTCTTTTCTCACAGTGTCCGCCATCCGCACGGCTGGGGCATGATGTATGAAAAACAGGGCAGGACTATCGTCAAGGAACCCCTCAGAGCCTGTGACAGTGCTTTGCAGGCTTCCCTGACGGAACACCTCTGTCCGCAGAAGCATCTGCTCGCACATATTCGTCTGGCAACCGTCGGCGCAGTCCGGCAGGAGAATTGTCATCCCTATTCCGGAACGGATATTTCCGGCAGGGAATGGACGCTTATCCACAACGGCACAATTTATTCCGGCAAGCTGAATTTTCAGTATTTCCGGAAACAGTCCGGCGATACCGATTCCGAACGGTTGTTTCTGGCTTTGATGGATGCGGTCAACGAGGGCGTGTGCCGGGGAAAAGTTTCCGCACGGGCGAGGTTTGAAACTGTCAATGAGTTCATCATTGCTCATGCGCCGAGGAATAAGCTCAATCTGATGATTTATGACGGCGAATTCCTGTATGTGCATAAAAATCTGAAAAATACACTCAGCTATAAAAAGCTGAAAAACGGATATATTTTCTCGACTCATCCGCTTGATGAGGGGGAGTGGATTCCGTTTCCGACCGCGCAGGTAGTGGCTTACCGGGACGGCGCGGAAATCTACAGGGGAGAACAGCACAGGGGCATTTATGTGCCGACGCTCGAATATATCGCCGCGGCAGATGCGATGAATATTTAACAAACAAGCCGGACAGCGCGTCCGGCTTTCTTGATTTTTAATTGTAAATTTTCTGTGAACACGCGGAATTTTAACAAAACAGAAACATGCTTGTGCTACAATCATAACAGAGGTGATGCTTTATGTTTAAAATTTTAGTCGTCGAGGATGACAAAGACCTGAACAAGACCGTCTGTACATGGCTGAATAAAAACGGCTACGAAGCGACCGGCTGTCTGAATGCCAATGATGCCTATAATGCCATGTACGGCGCATTGTTCGATTTGATTATTTCGGATATCATGATGCCCGGTATTGACGGCTTTGAATTCGCCGAAACCGTCCGCGATTTGAATCAGGAGATTCCGATTCTGTTCATGACCGCGAAAGATGATATGAATTCCAAACAGCGAGGCTACCGGCTCGGCATTGATGACTATATGACAAAGCCTGTAAATCTGGATGAACTTCTGCTCCGGATAGGCGCACTGCTCCGCCGGGCGAAAATCAATCAGGCGCGTCAGCTGACAGTCGGCAGTTTTACCATGAATGCCGATGAACGTACTGCCGTCCTGAATGGTGAGGAAATTCCGCTGACCGTCCGGGAATTCAATCTGCTGTATAAACTGCTCTCTTATCCGAAGAAGACGTTCACGCGCTCGGCTCTGATGGATGAATTCTGGGATATCGAAAGCACTTCCGGACTGCGGACGGTAGATGTTTACATGAGAAAGCTCCGGGAAAAATTTCAGGACTGCCATGATTTTGAAATTGTGACAGTACACGGTCTGGGTTATAAGGCGGTTATCAAATGAAGAAGTTCGGCGGATTCTATAAATTTATTATTTTCTTTCTGCTGATTGCCTTTGTGGTGAGCTGTTCGTTCTTTCTGTTTCTGCATTTCATGGAATTTTCGGCAGAAGAACTGAAAACCGCCGCACCGCTGACATTCGGGAATGTGCTGTTTATTACGCTGATATTCTGGATTCTGGATACGCTTCGACGGAAATTCTATACGGACAGACCTGTCCGGCGGATTATCCACGGACTGGAGAAAATCACAAACGGTGACTTCCAGACCAGAATTGAACCGTTTCCGACAATTTCCGGCATGGCGGAAGAATATAACGAGATTATCGCGTATATCAATCAGATGGCGCAGGAACTTTCCGGCGTGGAAACGCTCCGGACGGACTTTGTTTCCAATGTTTCCCACGAGATGAAAACGCCGCTTGCCGTCATGCGGAACTATGCCGCACTGCTCCAGAGTGAGGATATTACGGACGAAGAAAGAAAAGAATATGCCGCGGCAATTGACGATTCTGCTGCGCGGCTGTCTTCTCTGGTTGTGAATATCCTGAAACTGAACAAGCTTGAAAATCAGCAGATTTATCCGGAAATGAAAGATTATTCTCTTTCCGAACAGCTCTGTGAATGTCTGCTCGAATTTGAATCCGAATGGGAACGGAAAAATATTAATATTGAAACAGACATTGATGAAGATATCCGTATTCATGCCGATGCCGAACTGCTGAGTCTGGTCTGGCACAACCTGATTTCCAATGCGCTGAAATTTACGGAAGACGGCGGCACCGTCACACTGACACTGCATGAAGAACAGAACAGGGCAATCGTTTCCGTAAAAGATACCGGGTGCGGCATGGACAGCAGTACCGGAAAGCATATCTTCGAGAAATTCTATCAGGGCGATACTTCCCATGCCGCGAAAGGCAACGGTCTGGGGCTTGCACTTGTCAAGAGAATTATTGATATTCTTAATGCCGAAATCTCTGTCGAAAGCGAAATCGGCAAAGGAAGCACGTTTACTGTCATACTGCCGGAAGGAGCTGAACAGCATGAGTGAAAATAAATTCAGTTATACATATTCGGCACAGCGTCACGCCGAAATCGAACAGATTCGCCGGAAATATGCGCCGCCCCGTCAGCCGGACGATAAACTGGAATATCTTCGTCAGCTTGACAAAAGCTGTGAACGCGCCGGAACAGTCACTTCGATTCTGGTGGGAGTTTTCGGAACTCTGGTTCTTGGCGGCGGCATGACACTGATTTTAAAAATGCAGAATTTCGGCATCGGAATTCCGGTCGGACTGGCAGGGCTTTGCATCATGGCGGCAGCCGTTCCGGTCTACCGTAAAATGACCGCTGTCCGCCGTGAACGCCTTGCCCCCGAAATTCTCCGCCTGATTGAAGAACTTGAGAAATGACAGTTCAGACATGCTTTTCCTGTAAAAGGCGTTTCATGCGCAGTTTGTCATCGTACATCATGACATCTGCCTGACGGAAGATTTCTTCAAAATCAGAATCTTTCTGATATTCTGCATAGCCGACGGCGATACTGTAATTTTTGTTCTGAACGGAAGCTTTCAGTTCTGCAGTGAGTTTCAGAATTTCTTCTTCTTTGCAGTTCGGGCAGAGAATTTCAAATTCATCTCCGCCCATCCGGTAAAGCCGGAATCTGGCAGGCAGAAGCTGAAAGGCACTTTCCGCGGCGGCAAGAATCGCTTTATCGCCTTCGTCATGTCCGAGGGTATCATTGATTTGTTTCAGACCGTTCAAATCCATAGAGATGATGAACATCTGCTTTTTTTTCATACTCTCGATATCTTTATAGAACGAATGCCGGTTGAAGGCATCTGTCAGCGCGTCTCTGGTGAGGGTCTGCGTCGTGAAGAACAGGTAATAAAACAGTGTGGAAAGCACCGCCATACCGCTGATAAGAAATTTATAGTCAAAGACCGTATTCATGACAACCGCAAGAATAATTCCTACATTCAGCACCATGATGAAAATGCTTTCTTCCCGCAGACCTAACCGGAATTTAATGACCGATGCGGCAAACAGCACGGCAAGATACATGGCACTCAGATAGAACGGAATCGGCGAAAGCTTGCCTAAAGAAACATTTCCCTGCATATCATATCTGAAAATACAGCCGTTGAAAATACTGCTCAGACTCAGAAGAATGTTCAGAGAGGCGAAAATCTGCAAAAGTATCCGGATTTTTTTCTGAATCACTGGAGAAATCAGAATAAACGGCAGAATCACCGCACCGCTGACTGCATAGCTTATGGCTGTGAAAACTTTTAATAACAGCAGATGCGTTCCCGTTCCCTGAAACGAATACATGATGATATTGCAGACAACCATCAGCAGGGAAATCAGCGTGGAGACAAGAAACGGCAGTTTCTTCTTCAGGGTAAAAACAGAATTGAACCAGATAAAAATCAAAAGCGTAATATTGGCAGTCAAAATCAGATAACTCATCTGAATAATTTCTTTTACCGGCATTGCAAAGCCTCCTGTCCAGAAATATGCTGCTATTATTATAGCACAAAATTTGTCAGAATGCAATGCTGATTCTGGGGTTTCCGGAATTTTTACTCAAAAAGTCAAGAATTTATAGAACATTTCTGTTATAATAAAATCATAGTAACGTTACTGAAATCTGAAAAAAGGAGGAAGCCTCATGAAACAGAATTCCAACCGGTTTATGATTTTTATGGACGCGCTGGATTTTATCGAACATCATCTTATGGATGAATTCACACAGGAAGAGATTGCAAATGCCTGTTACTGTTCGCTGTCAAATCTCCAGAAAACATGGAAAGCCTGTACCCATATGAGCGTGAAGGAATATATCTCGAAGCGCAGGCTCACCCTTGCCGGACGGGATATGCGGAATCAGAATCTTTCCGTACTCGATACGGCGATGAAGTATGGTTATAATTCTCATGAAGTCTTTACAAGAGCATTTACAAAAGTATGGGGCGTTTCTCCGTCGAAATTCCGGAAAGAGTGGAAGGGCGACTGCTGTCTGTACCCGAAGCTGAATCCCGCATATCTGGAAGAAGGAGCTGTTATTATGGATAATAGAAATAGCAATATCAAAAAATTTGATGTCAGTGAATTCTATGACTATCTCAGAAGTCAGGCAGGAACCTATGTCCTCTGCTTTGATGTCGTCAATCTGATGCCGGTGAACGAAAACCTCGGCAGAGAAGCCGGAGATAAAGTCATTCTGGAATCGTTCCGCAGAATCAACGAAGCCGCCGGAGAAAATATGCTTTGTCTGCGCATGGGCGGCGATGAATTTGTGATGATTACAGAATCTGCCGACAGGCAGAAAGTCACTGCCATTGCACAGGAAGTGCTTTCCCATAACGGAGAGGCTGTTCCGTACCCGGGCGGCGAAGTGCCGGTTTCACTTCGGTGCGGTGTGATTGTGATTCAGACACATCTGAAATATTCCGTCCTCTGTGAAGATTTCAACAAGGTACTGGACAAGGCAAGAGAAACCGGAACTATCGCATTTTCCGAAACATAAAAAATTTCCCTCACGGAGTCAAATCCGTGAGGGATTCTTCATGCCTGTACAGGTTCGGGCAGAAGTTTGTGCCGAAGTTCTGAAACGCGTTTTCTGTAGATGCGCTTTAACAGAATCCAGCCGACAACGGCTGTGACAGCTTCTGCAATCGGAAACGCACTCCACACAAGCCATATTCTGCCGGGGTTCTGCCGTGCCAGATGCACGAATAACAGAATCAGCGGAAAGATAACTATCAGCTGACGAAGCAGAGAAATCACAAGCGATTCGATACCGCCGTCCAGTGCCTGATATATTCCCTGAAAGGCGATATTCATTCCGGCAAAGACAAAGCTCAGGGAAATCACATGCATGGCACTGATGAATAATTTCTCTGTATCGCCGCTCATGCCGAACAGGTGCGCGAATGCACTAGCGGAAAGTTCAGCGGCAAGCGTTCCGGCGAGCATGATGATTCCGGTATAGAGCAAGCCGTATTTCACGCCGTCACGGATTCTGGACTTGCTTCCCGAACCGTGATTGAATGCGATAATCGGGGTAATCGCGTCGCGCAGTCCGAACGCCGCAAACAGGACAAACTGCTGAATTTTATAATACATGCCGTAAGCCGTCTGCATCGGAACGCTGATTCTGACAAGAATCAGATTCAGTCCGTATGTCATGAACGACATGAGAGCCTGTGCGATAATTGCTGGAAGTCCAATCTGATAGATTTCCCGGATAATCTGCATATCCGGTTTCAGATAAGAAACAGAGTTTTTAATTTCTTTGTTAATCCGGAAGTGGAAGAAAATGCCCAGTCCGGCAGAAACGACCTGACCGATGACTGTCGCCAGAGCCGCGCCCTTTACGCCGAGTTCCGGACAGCCCAGCCATCCGTAAATCATAATCGGGTCGAGTACGATATTCACAACTGCTCCGGCAATCTGCGCGATGGTCGAGTAAAGCGAATTTCCGGCGGCTTGCAGAAGCTTTTCTGCAATCGAGAACAGCACGATTCCAAATGAGCAGACACAGCAGATTCTCAGATAAGAAACCGCCATTTCCATTGTGACAGTACTGGTTTCAGCCGAAACCTGCGACATGACATAAGGTTTCACGCCGAACAGACCGAACAGCACGAACAGGACAAACATCACTCCGGCGAGGAAAAACGCATTTCCGGCGGCTTTTCCGGCTTTTTCGGAATTCTTCTGTCCGAGGCATCTGGAGACAAGCGCGTTCATGCCGACACCTGTCCCGATTCCGAATGCTACCATCAGCATCTGCGCCGGAAAGACCAGTGTCAGGGCATTGGCGGCATCTGCGCCGGTCTCTTTCATATTCGAGACGAATGCACTGTCTACGATATTATAGACCGCCTGCAAGACCATAGAGAGAATCATCGGCGTACCCATATTGAGCAGTAATTTCGGTACAGGCATAACTGCCATTTTGTTCTGATTCTGAGATTTCAAGAAAAACACCTCTTTAAAAATTTGGAATAAAAATAAAAAACCGTGCAGAAAGCGCATAATCTGGAGTTACGCTTTCGCTGCACGATTATGATATTATCATAGCAGATTTTTCCGGAATTTGCAAGGGGCATTCTGCACAAAGATTTTCCGGATTTTTGTTTTTGATTTTTACAGATACTGACTGCTTCGTTTTTCCTGCATTTTCATCCGGCGGACATCTTCGCCGAGAAATTCCCAGATTTCATAGACAGCATACAATCTGGAAAAAATACGTTCGTCATACTGTGAATCCAACAGTGCCCTGCTGAGATTGGTACTGATGATAGTAGGAAGATGCTTGTTAATTCTGGTATTGATGATATTATACAGCGTGGATTTGGTAAATGCAGTCTGAAATTCTGTTCCCAGGTCATCCAGTACCAGCAGGTCAGTATTGATAACCATCTGTAATGTGCTGACTTCTGTTTTTTCAGTGGTAAAATGCTCCTGTTCTATTTGGGAAAGAAGATTGCCGATAGAATCGTAGATAACGGCATAGCCCTTTTTCAGGACTTCGGTCACAATAGAAAGCGAAAGATGCGTTTTGCCGACACCTACTTTTCCGAAAAATAATAAATTGGAAGAATTGGTATTGAAATTAATCGCATATTGTTTGCAGAATTCCAGTGCCTTTTTCATTTTCAGATAACAGTCAATTTCTTCACCTTTTGCATTTTTCTTGAAAATGCCCTTATAATATTCCAGAGAAAACTGCTCAAATGTGCGGAGCTGAAGATGCGTCTCCTGATTCATTTTTTCAATGCTTGCAGAGGAAATGAGTTTTTCAAGACAGTCACAGTATCTGTTTTCCAGAAAGCCTGTGTCCTGACATTTTTCACAAGTGTAGTGCATCTCCAGATAATCAGCCGGATAGCCGTGATTTGTCAGCAGCTGTGCGGAATAACGCTGTGCCTGCAAATTCTGCCGTTTGAGAATTTCAATATCTTCGCCCATCAGAATCCGGGAAGCAGTCTGTGCCAGCTGATAATTGACTTCGGCAATTTCCGGAATTTTCTGATTGATTTCCTGATACCGCCGTTCATTTTCGGCTTTGGCTCGGATTCTTCTTTGTGAGACAATATTTAAAGCCTCCTGAAAAGCATTCTGATTCAAAATAATTTCCTCCTTAGTTGATTAAATCAAGATATTTGTCCAGTTCTTCCATCCGTTCTTTCTGTGCGGCATCATCTTCCGGATTTTCTTTTTTCTGTTTCCGGCTTTTTTTGTTTTTAGAAATCAAAAGCTGAATATATTCATCATGATGTTCTTTAGCTTCCTGAATCTCTGTAATCTGTTTTTGATTCCATTCAAGGAGAATCGGGTGAATATATTTGAAGTTCACTTTTCCGGTGGCTTCGACGGACAGGTCTCTTGCATATTTGAGCAGTTCTTCGGAAAAGCCCATCGGCTGCCAGAGTTCGATATATTCTTTCTGATTTTTCGTCGGACGGGCATCGAGTTCAAACACACGGCAGATATAATTTGTATAAGTGTAGAACTCCATAAGTTCACTGACTTTTTTTTCAGCAGCTTCTTTTGTCAGAATTTCGTCCTCGTACCATCCGGCGGCGACTTTATTCAGATAGTTCTGTGAGAGATGTTCTGTCTCGGAACAATATTTCAGCAGAATCAAAATCACTTCCGCAGGCATTCCGAGATAAGCATACATCCAGACAAGAGAATTCGCCTGCATCTGGTTGATGGCTTTCTGATAATATTTTTCTTCTGCAATGCGGATGAGTTTGCGCAGTTCCGGAGAAGACGAAATCATTTCGCTGATGGTTTCCGTTGTGAAGAATTCCTGTAAGCCGAACTGACTAAGTTTCAGTTTGCGCAGTTCCTGCTGCTGTTCCGGAGAGGCTTCCGGCTTCGGAGCGGGAGCAGATACAGGTTTTGTTTCAGGTTCCGGAACAGGAACGGAAAACGGCATATCCTGTACGGAAACTGCCGGAGCAGCCGGTTTCGGGGCAGGGGGCGGCGCGGATGGAAACAGTTCCAGCTGTGTGCCTTCTGATTTTTCTTCCAGAATGTTGACCTGTGACCAGAAAGCAAGGGCATCCTCTGCCTGTTCTTCCGGCATCCGCAGAAAAGAAGCTATCTGTGATACCGTGAACTGCTTGTCCGGATAGCGGAGAAGATATAATAATACTTTCAGATGATTTTCCTTTGCAAGCCTTATCAGGTTATCGACCACTGCCGATGGCACGGAAAAGGCATGAAAACCAAAATTGACCTGATATTCCATAAAATCAGTGTTTCTCCTGAATCGTAGTATCTACAACATTGGCATCTGCGGCTTTATAGCCTTCCATGCCCAGAAGTGAGGAAACAAGCCGGATGACGGCGTGAAGCGTGAAGCCGATACCAATAATCCGGACAGTATCGTTCATGACAGAAATCGGTCTCGTCATGACGAAAATCGCCAGAAGCGCACTCGCGGCGCATAAGCTGAACCCAATCCACCACTTGGGAACATCATGACGGAAAACAAAGTTCCGGTACATGCCGGACACCGAACTTGCCAGAATCCAGCCGCCGAATAAGACAGGAATCAGCACTTTCAGCAAAATCGGAATGATTTCCAGAAGAACGCCGATAAGCAGAAAGGTAAGCCCGTATATAATATTCTGCTGAGAACGGAACTTCGGAAACAGGCACAGCAGCAGAAGCACTGCGCCTGCACCGCAGCACACACCGCCGATTAATTTACAGGTCGTTGTGATAATATCCGGCTTTGCTGTGAAGATGATTCCGGCAGCCAGCGTGAGGATAGAAAAAATATTGGTGTACCAGAATGTTTTCCAGTTGATTTTTCTGAACATGAAGAATCACTCCTTAAAAATAATATAAATTTATTACAGATAATGCCTGAGCCATTTGAAATAGAATTTTTTCAGGAATCCGGCGTTCTGATACATGCCCTGTGCAAGAGAATCCGCCGTCCGGCTGAGATAATGCAGTTCGCTCTTTGTCATCGGGTGCGGACTGTAGCGGAGTTTTGCACCAATCTGCACCGCCGCGGAAAGACTGTAGACCGGATTCATGTATTCGGAACAGTGCAGTTCGGAATCTTCTACCAGTTCGCCGATATTTGTGCCTTTTGTACGGACACCGCATTCGGAAAGCAGGTCGGTCAGATAGCCGTAAGCACAGAATGCAGCGGCTTTCCGGTCTTCCTGTGCAAGACCGCGTTCACGCTTCCGGAGCGCGGCGATTCTGACAATCCGGAGAATCAGAGCCGTCAGGCAGAAAACTGCCGCAATCGTCAGGGAAATCATCAGAATCAGCATATTCGCCGGGATTTCGGTCTTTTCCGGAACGGGCGGTTCAGCCGGCAGTTCCGGAACAGTTTCGGTCGGAACGGGTAAAGTTTCGATTACTTTCGTTTCCGGGACGGGTCTGGGTGTCCGGGCGCGCGGCGTAAAGTAAGAGAATGTAAATTCAAACGGAATCCAGCCGATACCGCTCAGATAAATTTCCGTCCATGCGTGGGCGTTGCTGTCGAGAATCTCGGAAGTATAGGCGATACTGCCGTCTTCGGCGGCGGATTCTGTCAGCGTTCCGGAATCGGAACAGTTAATCATATAGCCTTCGCAGTACCGCGCCGGAACACCTGCCATTCTTGCGAGTACCGTCCCGGCGGTAGCGTAATGTTCACAGTAGCCTTTCCGGTTTTCGAGCAGAAACCATGCGGCATGGTCAGTGCCGGAAGGTGTCTTTCCGGGCGCAAGGGTATAGCTGACATTATCGCAGATTTTATCGCGCAAATCCTGAAGTTTCAGAATCGTTTCGGATGGGGAAGCTGTCCGGGCATCGAAATCACCGAGCAAATCGGCATAAGCCGTCCGGACTGCCTGCAAAGAAGGCGTATCCGGCAGGGAAGTGTAATTTTCATAGACGAAATCATCATAGAAGCTTCCGCAGAGAATCCCGGCTTCGGCGGCACGGGAATCGAATGTGCCGATTTCATAGAATTCTTTCATAAGTCTGCTTTTTTCCGAAACCCAAACCGACGGCTTTTTACTGCCCATAACCTCCCGGAGCAAATCTATGTCATCACTTCCGTACAGACTTGTAAAAAGTCCTTGTATCGGGATTTTTTTGACGGCATCTGCATCAGAGAGAATCGCTTCATAGTCCATATGTCCCTGAATGGTATAGTCTGTCGTACTGGTCTGCATATTGTCATCCGGCTGACAGAGAATATCCTGATTCTTCTGGAATCCGTAAGGCACGCACTGCGCCAGAACGCCGGTTGTATGATAAAGCGACATCTGCACGGGATTTCCGCCCGTCATGGTGGAATACAGAAATTCCGGCGGATAGTAGTCCAGTGTCCGGAAGATTTCCAGATTTTCGGAATCTTTCAGGACTTGCGGTGCAATTGTCCAGTTCGAGCCGGTATAATCAAATCCGGTGCGGTATTTCAGATAGATTCTGGTTTCGGGATTTTCGGAAAATGCAATGCTTGTGACAGGCGTATCTTCATAGATTTTTTCGTCGAGACTGCCGAGCAGAATCTGATTTTCATTGTCCTGCGGTTCGGGCGTTTCGCCGTAATTCGCCAGAATCGGATTATCTGTCAGATGCAGGGAAGCAATATAATTCTGAAAGTCCGTCCGCATGGTTTTGAATTCTTCCGGACGTTCATAGCCTGCTTTGTGCAGAAACAGTTCCGCACCGCCGAACAGAACCATCATCACAAACAGCGTGATAATGCCTGTTGTTTCCGGAAGCATGAAGCGCATACTGGAAACCGGAAAGAATGCGTTCTTCTTCCGAAGAAAGCCTGTTTTTCCGCCGCTCTGGTTGATGCCCGAACCTGCCATCTGCACCGCCGCCATCGCAAACCAGAACGCCGTCAGCAGTGCCGCAAAGAAATGATTCGGCACGATTCCGAAAAACAAGCCGATTTCAATAAACGGAAACGTCACCAGCAGACTCAGAAAAAAATTCTGATAGCGCAGAACCGCATAACATACCATCCAGATTATCGGAAACGACAGAAAACACGCCACACAGCTCACACTGCTGATTTGGGAATATCTTTCATCTGTAATGAAGTATTCCCAGTCGGTCATATAAATTGCCTGACATACATCGTTTGTCAGGTACATCAGCCCGTTGGTAATGCGGTCTTTCTGCCAGAAAAACAGTCCGCAGTACAGCAGAACAATGCCAAGCACCGGCAGAACGCTGTGTTCCGGCTTTATCGCAAAATAGGAAAAAAACAGGAATACCGGCACAATTGCCGCCATCAGCACCGGCAGGGAATACACCGGTGAAAACATCGTCAGAAATGAAAAAATACTGCTGATAACGCCTGCAAATGCAATCAGCACAAGCAGAATCTTATGCCGCCGGGGATAGGGATTCTGCAATGCCATGGAGAGGGTATTTTCAATCTGTACGCCGTTTACGGGTTCAGAAACTTGCTGTTTCATGATAAACTTACCTCATAGTCATATAAAATCAGATAACCAGTCCGGCAATACTTTCCGCAAGCTGTTCCGGCAGAACTGTCCGCACGGAAACGCTGTCCGACGGAAAGGAAAGATTCCGGTCATGCAGAATGACAAGATTTTTCTGTTCTGCTTCGGTCTGCCGTTCGAGTACGGGGAGCATTGCCGCCTGTGCATCGTTGGTGATGAGCGTCACAGAGGAATACTGCTGTCCGGCGAAGATTTCGCGCAAGTCCTCTGCATCCAGAGACATGTCATGCAGTGCGTGATACAGTTCGCGGAAAATTTCCGGAAGGTCATCTCTGGATTTCAGGGTCTGGAACGTCAGTCTGCCGCCGCTGTGCCATGCCAGAACAGCTGTGAGGTCAGCATCGGCAAGCCGTACCGCGAGAGAGTAAATCAGCGTCAGGAATGCCTGTGCTTCCTGCATTTTCTCCAGTTCACCGGAAACCGTGCCGGGAAGATATTCCGCAAGAATCAGCACCTGCTTGGCAATCGGATAGCCGAATTCTTTGATAAAAAGCATATCAGACTTGGAACTGAGTTTCCAGTGAATACGGCTGACGGCATCGCCCGGATGATATTCCCGGATATTGAAAATTTCGGAAGGGTCATCACCGGGACGGTCAGGCGCATAGCGGCTGCTCTCCGGGGAGTAGACCGCTCCGGCAGTTTCGCTGACGGATAAATGCAGTTTTTTCGGCAGAACCAGAATTTCGATTTCGTCATTGATTTTCTTCATTTTAGTATAGAATAAATGAAAATAATCCAGAATATGCAGATATTCAATCCGGACTTTCACCGCGCCGCAGCATTCCGGACGGATATAGAACGTCAGCCTTGCCGAATTCCGGCTGTGCAGAGGAAAACGGAATTTCGTCTTTTCCGGAGTATCGCTGAACGCATGGCACACGCTGATTTGTGCATAGACTTTCGGGAAAAACAGCGGACAGTGATTCTCGACAATCACAGAAACCGGAATGGATTCATGCACCGTACAGGATGCCGCCTTACAGTTCAGGGAAGCTTCACAGGTCAGCTTGACCCATAACAGACAGAGTTTCATAAAGACCGGCACAGCCAGCGCACAAATCAGCATAATCAGTGCCAGAGAATCTATATATAATACTGAAAAAACGGCTAATCCTGCCACTAACGCCAGATAAAGAAGCTTGACAAACCACATAGAAGCGCATCACTCCGCATCCGGAACAGGAACTGATTTCAGAATTTCCTGTACCAAATTCTGTGCCTGTTCGGGGGTATCGTCCGTGCCGTGCAGGAGCATTCTGTGACAGAACACATCCGCACACACAAAAGAAATATCATCCGGCAGAAGATAATCCCGTCCCTGTGCGTAGGCGCAGGCTTTTGCCATCTGCATCAGTGCCAGAGAGCCGCGCGGACTGATACCAAGCCGGATTTCCGGATGATTCCGCGTTGCCTGAATCAGACTGACAATATAATGATAAATCGAATCATTGATATAAATTTCTTCGACTTCCCGGCGCATGGCAAGCAGTTCATCTGCATCAGCAACCTGTTCGATATCGTCGAGCGGATTGGAAGTCTGCCGGGCTTTCAGCAAAGCGATTTCATGTTCTGCGGACGGATAGCCCAGCGACAGCCGGACGAGAAATCTGTCCATCTGGGATTCCGGCAGTCTCTGCGTTCCGACACAGGTAATCGGATTCTGTGTTGCTATGACAATATGCGGCTGGGGCAGGGGATAGGTTTTTCCGTCCATCGTGACCGCGCCTTCTTCCATGAGTTCGAGCAGTGCCGACTGCGTCTTGCTGGAAGTCCGGTTGATTTCGTCCGCTAACAGCAGATTGCAGAACGCCGCGCCCTTCTTGAAAACAAAACTGTCACTGCTTTTCTGATACATCGTAAAGCCCGTGACATCTGTCGGCAGAACGTCCGGAGTAAACTGAATTCTTTTACAGGACAGGGAGAGCGTTTTCGAGATTGCCAGTGCAAGTGTTGTTTTCCCGACACCGGGCATATCTTCGAGCAGGATATGACCGCCTGCCAGAATCGCAAGCAGCACTTTAAAGATAACATCATTTTTTCCGTTGACAGCTTTCTGGATTTCGAGCAGCATGTTTTGAAGTGTCGGCTGCCGGAGCTGAATTCGCATGGTTTTGGTTCTGGGTTGTGCCATTGGAGAATGTTCGTCCTTTCTGAATTTTGTTTCGCCTGAATCTATTATAACATTTCCGGAAGCAAAATGCAATAGCTTTCCGGAAACAGATGCTTCTTTTATTTTATCATATTTTTTCCCGTTTGTCCAGAGATTTTGCAATTATTTTGGAACAGAATGATACTTTTGAGAAAAAAATTTTTTCAGATTTCAAAATTTTTTTGAAAAAACACTTGACAAATCTTTTGCTTTGTGCTATAATAATATCTGTTGAGCGGATGTGCCTGTAGCTCAGCTGGATA
>DGUB01000067.1:44699-63936 GCA_002393815.1 Ruminococcus sp. UBA4321
CCAGGCACGCCAACAAGCCGGATTTCAGCAGAAATCCGGTTTTTTGTTTTGCTGAAAAATTTTTAAAAATTTTTTTCAAAAAGGCTTGACAAATCTTCCCGGATATGCTATAATAATAAAGTCGTCGGACAAAGAATATCTGAAATGATTCACCCTGATGCGGAAATACCCAAGTGGTGAAGGGGCTCCCCTGCTAAGGGAGTAGGTCGTGAAAGCGGCGCGAGGGTTCAAATCCCTCTTTCCGCGCTGAAAAAGACTGCTGTTAATTGGCAGTCTTTTTTATTTTTTCAGAAATTACCGAAAAGACTACAGAAGGATATACAAAAGACACATCCGCAGAGTATCATAAAGACAGAAAGCAAAAGGAGCTTCTTGCGCTATGAAACATATAATTCTTATCGAAGATGATTTGCAGATTTGTGAAGTGATTCAGGAATATTTCCGGCATCAGGGGACGGAAGTCCGCGCAGTATATGACGGCATTTCCGCGCTGGAACTGGTGCGGAACAAACTTCCGGAATGTGATTTGATTCTGCTCGATATCATGCTTCCCGGTGCAGATGGTTTTACCATCTGCCGCGAAATCCGCAGGAAAAATGACATTCCGGTGATATTCCTCACCGCACGGGGCAGGGAAGAAGATATTCTCTATGGTTATGACCTAGGGTGTGATGACTATATCGTCAAGCCGTTTTCTCTGGCAGCTCTTTATGCCAAGTGTCAGGCACTTGTCAGGCGCGCCGGCGGAACTGTTATCAGTTCAGTTCTGGAATGCGGAGCTATCCGGCTCGATACCAGAATGTTACGCTGTTTCGTGCAGAATCAGGAAATTGAACTCCCCCCGAAAGAATTCGGAATCCTGAAATATCTTCTCGAACATGAAAACTGGGTCGTTGACCGCGATACTCTCTTAAACAGAATCTGGGGCTATGATTATTACGGCTCGGACAGAGTCGTCGACAATCATATCAAGAAACTGAGGAAAGCTCTCGGCAGTGCCGGAAACCAGATTAAAACCCTTGTCGGCAGAGGATATAAACTGACAAAATAAATCATCTTCGCGGACAGGAGTGATTTCTATGAAAAAACAGAAACAGCAGAAATTATACAAGCGTCCGAAACGAACGACGTTTCTGAAATTATTCGTGAAAAGTTCGCTTTGCGGACTGCTTGCAACCGGAATCTTCGCCGGAATCGTTCTGGAACTCAAACAGAAAGATATCTATGAACAGGTGAAGCAGGAACTCTACAGCAGAACAGCAAGCCTTGTTTCCCGGCTCAGTGATGAGGAAAGAGACGTGGGAAATCTCAATGCTTATCTGGGGGCATATACTTATTATGATGCGGTTCTGGATGAATCCTATCTGATGATAGACAATCTGGCGCAGTATGTTCCGGAATACAGCGAAAACTGTCATGCAGTTTCGGTAATTCTGGACGAGGATAAAAATATTCTGTATTCCAGTCAGGAGAACTTGCAGTCGATTATCAGAACCCGTGAGGATGGACTTGCCGGATGGTATGTTTGCAATCTGGAAGCCTGTCCGGAAATCCGGCATAAATATCAGGAGTTTATAAAAGGCAAGAATTCTTTTCATCATCTGTTCAGTGTAAATCTTCACAGTGCCTATGTTGACGAAAAAAATCATCTGTTTGTACCGCATGAAGCCGAACTGATTTATGAAACCTATGCAGATGTTGACGTTCTGTCAGAATTTTCCGTCAGCGATTCCGAAAAGATAACGATAAATTATGAAAATCCGGATTATGAGCTGATTACGTTCCCGGAACGGACGGGCAGCGGTGTGTCTGTTCCGTTTGCATGGCAGGCGTACTTCCGGGGCGCGTCCGAAGAAGTTTTCAGCGAGATGTTCTCGCAGTTTCCGGGAAATGCATGGGATATCCAAAATAAGACATTTTATTCTTCTGCTATGAGGGGTATCAGCTCGACAGCAAGAGTTTATTACAGTTCCTCTCCGGTCTGGATGAACGGGCAGAAAAATTATCTTGTCACGGCGTTTCAGATAGATGTCTGGAACAGGCATATTGCCGGAATCTTTTTCCGGACGGTTGCCGTTTTCTTCCTGATAACGCTTGTGATAGCGTTCATCTGGAGCAGATACAAAAATAAAGCGAATCAGGTTGTCTATCAGTATGAAGATTATCAGAGAAATTTAATCAACAATCTGGCGCACGATTTGAAAACGCCTCTCATGGCGGTCAGCGGCTATGCGGAAAATCTGTTGACTTCTGATATTTCAGCCGAAAAATCAGAACAGTATCTGAAAGCGATTCTGGAAAATGTCAGCTATACAGATTCTGTCATCAGTCAGACGCTCGAACTTAATAAAATGCAGGAAATCAAGGCGTTACAGAAATCGCTGTGTAATTTGAATACTATCACAGAAAACGCTGTCCGGAAGTATGCACTTCTGCTGGAAGAACGGCAGATTGCAGTCACTTCCGAGGGTGAAGCCGAAATTTCTGCAAATCCGGAAACGCTGACTTCTGCCGTTGAAAATCTGATTTCCAATGCTGTCAGATATACGGCTGTCGGCGGTGAAATCAATATCAGAATTTCTGAAAAAGAATTCCGGATAGACAACACCGTCACCGGAAAAACAGAAACTTCCGCTCTGCTGATGCCCTTCACGAAAGGCGACAAGTCCCGGACAGGAAAGTCCGGCAGCGGATTAGGCTTGTCCATCGCGGACAATGCACTCCGTGCGAACGGCTTTACGCTTGAAATCTCCTGTACAGAAAGCGAATTTACAGCTTCGGTTCGCTTCTGAAAAAATTTCCCCTGTCCTCAGTTTCTCCGGGACAGGGGAATTCTGTTTATTTTTTCTCTTCTTCGCCGTCCACGACGAGCGTTGCGGATGCATAAGCTTTCAGGGGCTTGCCGTTCTCGTCGAATTCCGTCGTATAGCGGACATGAAACGGCACTCTGCCGACAGTCAGCGGAATAATGGCTTCCAGATGTTCCACGCCTTCGGCGATTTGTCTGTGCCAGTCGCGGTACATGTCCGCGTAATCCTGCGGAAAGATACCGTTTTCGATAACGGGTTCGGGATAGTTTTCCACAACCGGCGGAAGTCCCAAGTCACGCATACAGCGGTAACACGGGCGCATCTGCTTGGTTGCGACAGTATATTCCCATGCGTAGATATTGGCATGTTCGGCGGCAAAGCGGAATTTCCGTTCGCTGTCGAATAATAATTCATAGCGTTTCTTTTCGGCAGTGATATTCTGCACCATGGCGTAGAATAAATACTGTTCTCCGGCTCTGCCAATCATGCGGATATAGCTCCGGATGCAGATTTTATCTTCTCCGCAGATTTTCGAGCAGATATCGCGCCATGTTTCGCACATTTCCTCATCCTGTGACTGGATAGCCTTTTTCAGAGTTTTTTCGTAGATTTCCCGGTTATGTTCGTCCATAGTTTCCCATGGTTCGGAATTCAGGATATCTTTTTCGCACATGTTCATGCCGAGTTCTTTCATATATTTTTCGTTCACGCGCAGAACGTTCAGTTTCCCGTCCTGATAGGAGAAAATCGCCGCACCGCCGACATAATGATTAAAAATCAGCGTTTCCAGAGATTGCGGATTCCAGAATTTTCCGGCATCCATGGTTTCAATCAGGTTGATGGCAGGCTGAACGGGTTCGTGGTCAACGAGCTTTAATTTTTCAATGAATTCGTCCTCGGTGATAGGCTTCGAGAACAGATAGCCCTGAATGTAACTGCACCCGATACTCTTCATATAGTCTGCCTGTTCGATAGTTTCGACACCTTCGGCGATAACGGGCGTATCGAGCCATTTGGACATCTGCACGACAGAACTTAAAATGGCACCGCCTCTTCCGCTTTTTCCGCTGGAAAGAAAGCGCATATCCAGCTTGATGACATCGACTTCCAAATCCTTCAGGATATTCAGGGAAGAATAGCCGCTTCCGAAATCGTCCATTTCGACCGTATAGCCCAGACAGTGGAGCTGACGGAGGACATCGACAACGAGTTCCGCGCCGCCGATAGCAGAAGATTCCGTGATTTCGGCATGTAAAAACCGGACAGGAATCTGATATTTCTGACGGATTTGTTCAATTTTGCCGACATAGTTATGCTGTAGAATGTCATAGCGTGACATATTGAACGAAATGGGGACAATGGGAATATTTTCGTCAAGGCATTTTCTCTGGAAACGGCAGACCAGCTCGAATACGGCAAGGTCGGCATCGGGGAGCAGACCATTTTTTTCCAGTACCGGAATAAAATCAGACGGATACTGCATACCGTATTCGGGATGTTTCCATCTCATGAGGGCTTCTGCGCCAATCATTCTCCCGGTTGCATAATTCATCTTTGGCTGATAACATACAAAAATATGTGGTTCTGTCATAGCTTCCTTAAAGCTGAGAAGAAGTTCCTGTTCATTCATGCGTTTCTGCATAGCTGACACCACCGCCTTATCTGTGTTTTTTTTCAGGATGCGCCTGATAATATTGTTCTTTGTTTTCGTACATATTCTGGTCGGCAAGCCGCATTGCCCGGTGAATGCAGGCGCAGTCTTTTTCATAGCAGAAGCCGACGGCAAAGCTGACATGTTCCGGATTGTCCGGATAGTTCCGGAGCGTCTGCACCTGCCGGAGCAGCTGTGCTTCCGGGGCGTTCATGGAAATAATCATGAATTCGTCGCCGCCTGCACGGTAGATTTCATCATCCGGAAACAGATTCCGGAGAATTTCTGCGGCATGTTTCAGGAGTGTATCTCCTGCGGAATGTCCGCATTCATCGTTGACCTGTTTCAGACCGTTCAAATCTGCAAAGACGATGCCGACAGCGTCATGTATGGTTTCTGCGCTTGCACAAAGCGCGTCGATACGGTTGTTCATAGCGTTGCGGTTGAAAACGCCCGTCAGCAAATCGACAGAACCGAGCGTTTCCAGACGCTGAAACAGCTGATAACTGGCAATCTCTGACGCGATGAAAAAAGTTGTCAGTTCAAGCGTTTCACGGATGCGGACGGTCAGGCTGGTATCGAAGTTAATCGCCCAGATATAGCCGAGTGTTTCGCCTCTGGCTTTCAGCGGATACAGCACCAGACTTTCTGCGCCAGCCATGCGCATGGAATCATACCAGGCAGGATTGCGCTGTTTCAGAGTTTCCCAGTCTCCGGCATCGTTGATGACCAGACAGGAACTTGACCCGATAGTCCCTTCCCATGTGGAAACGACGTTTTCAAAAAAAATCTCATCCACATAAACTTCCATGGATTTCAGCTTGGTATCTTTGCTGAGTGCTTCGCACAGAACAGAACAAGTCCGCTGACGGTAATCCGTCAGGAACACACAGCAGTGTTCTGCACTGCACATTTTCTGAATATCCTGAATAATTTCGTTCATGGTCTCGTGAAAATCCTTTGCACTGCGGAGTTTGATGCAGGTACTCAGAACAGCATTGGAGATTTCCGGAGAGAGATTGACAAGCATTTTTGTTTCTGCCATTCTGGTGAATTCCTGCGTATAAGTACAGTAATAAATATTTTCCCTGTCAGATTTGACGGGCAGCATGGTCATGTGAATCCACAGACGGTTGCCTTCCAGCGGCACATAAGTGTGCATCACTTCTCCCAGTACTGCACAACGGTAGCAGTAGTCCTCAAAATTCAAATTTTTCGGAATATATCTTTCATAGGGCGAATCCGGAACAAATTTCGTCCGGTACAGGTCGTCTGCGTCCATTTCATGATAAGATTCTGCAATATTCAGATATGCCTGATTTCCGGTCACAATCCGGATATTGCCATGAGAACCGTCAGGAAACTTTTCGACAGAAATAATACAGGTGACAGGAATAAAAAAGTCTGCAAATTGTTGTAAATCCATGACTGTTTTCCTTTCATTTGATAGATTAACTATATTATAGCATACTTTTTGGGATTTGTCCAGTCATTTTAACAGAATTCTACAGGAAACAAAAATCCCTGACATGCTCCTGCATATCAGGGATTTTTCAAAAACGGAGAGAGTGGGATTCGAACCCACGGTGCTTTTGAGGCATCACTAGTTTTCAAGACTAGCTCCTTAAACCGCTCGGACATCTCTCCAACATTTTCTATTATAACATAAAAAAACAAACTTGTCAAGCGTTTTTCAGAATTTTGTAAAAATAAAAAAATATATCTCCAAGCACTTGATTTTTGCGGCAGAACGTGCTATAATAAAAAAATAACTTAAAAATGGATGGGGAGAAAGAGATGAAAAAATGGAATGTGACTGTCCCTGACCCGGCGGCTGTCGAAGATTTGCAGAAACACAGCGAACTTTCAAAACTCTGCTGTACCGTGCTGGCATCACAAGGATATGCAGATTTAAACGCGGCAGCGGAGTTTATGGGCTGTCAGGAATTAAGCAGTCCGTTTGAAATCTGCGATATGCGCGAAGCGGCAGATATCATCAATGCGGCTGTGGATGCCGGAAAGCGTATCTGCATTTACGGGGACTATGACTGCGATGGTGTCATGTCTACCGTGATTCTGTATTCGTTCCTGTCAGAGACGGGAGCAAATGTGACATGGCGCATTCCGGAACGAAGTGAGGGCTATGGACTGAATCAGCAGGCTGTCCGCGAAATGCATGAGGACGGCGTGGAATTGATTGTGACAGTGGATAACGGAATTTCTGCCATAGAAGAAGCAAAACTGATTCGGGAACTCGGAATGGAACTGGTGATTACAGACCATCATCAGCCCGGGGAAGAACTGCCGGAAGCCCTTGCCGTTGTGGATGCACACAGAGAGGATAATTTTTCGCCTTACCGTTTTTTCTGCGGTGCAGGGATTGCGCTGCTGTTAGTGGCGGCAATGAATGACGGTGATGTCCAGATGGCAATGGAACAGTTCGGGGATTTGGCGGCAGTCGCAACCATTGCGGATGTCGTGCCGCTGACGGGTGAGAACAGATTTCTCGTCCGGAGAGGGATGGAATATCTGGAGAATACCGAACGCCCCGGACTTCGTGCGCTCCGGGAAGTCAGCGGTCTGGCGGAAAAAGAACTGACTTCCGTCAATATCGCGTTTACCATTGCGCCGCGCATCAACGCTGCCGGAAGACTGGAATCTCCGAAACTTGCAGTGGAACTTATGCTGGAAGAAAATCCGGAAACGGCTCTGGAACTGGCACAGCGTCTGAATGAAATCAATACCCGGCGGAAAGACTGTGAAGCCCAGATTCTGAAAGAGGCAGAAGCACAGATTGCCGAACATCCGGAAATGCAGTATCAGCGTGTTCTGGTATTTGCCGGGGAAGGCTGGCATTCCGGCGTGATTGGCATTGTGGCATCCCGCCTGGAAGAACAGTACGGAAAGCCCTGTTTCATGATTAGCCTCAAAGACGGAATGGCACATGGTTCGGCAAGAAGTTTCGGGGAATTTCATGTATTCAAGGCACTGACAGCCTGCGGCGAACTGCTGGAGAAGTTCGGCGGGCATCCTGCCGCCGGGGGATTCACGCTGAAAGAGGAGAATATTCCGGCATTCCGCGAAAAGCTTCAGGCATATGCGGCGGAATATCATCCGGCAATGCCGTTTATGGAAGTGAACGCTGCCTGTATTTTACAGCCGGAATTTCTGACTCCGGAAGCCGTGCAGAGTCTGGAAGCACTTTCACCGTTCGGCGCGGAAAATCCGGAACCGGTCTTTCTTGCAAAAGATGTACTGATACAGGAGATAAAACCGACTGCCAACGGAACACATACCAGAATGACGGTTCGTCTCTGCCGCCAGAACTATACGGCAATGTATTTCGGGAAAACTCCCGAACAGACAGGCATTTCCGCCGGAGAAAAATATCATATGCTTGTCCGGCTGAATGTGAATACTTACAACGGCAGAACTTCTGTCACACTGTATGTGCAGGATGTGCGTCCGGCAGGCATTTTGCAGGCAAAGCTGCTCGGTGCTGTGCAGACTTACGAAGCGTACCGCCGCGGAGAACCGCTTCCGCAGACTTATTATAAAGGTATGCTGCCAAGCAGGGAAGACATGGCTGCCGTTTACAGGGCAGTGACGGAGATTCCTGTCACGGCGGAAATGCTTTCTGCTTTCATGATGCAGAAAAATATCAATTTCTGCAAACTGCTGATTGCGCTGGATGCATTCACAGAACTGGGATTATTTTCCCGGAATCTGCAAACGGGAGAAGTCGTCAGACTCCCGGCGCAGAAAAAAATCAGTCTGGAAGATTCTGAAATTCTTTCGGAACTTGCGCATCTCGCCGATGCGGATTAACTCAAATTTATCAATATCAAGGAGGGCTTTTTATGACTGAAGACAGAGTTGTCACTTTTGACATGATTATGGAGAAGATTCTGACAAGCGATAAGCAGTATGATAACAGCAAGATTATTTCTGCTTATCAGTTCGCCGCGAAAGCACATGAGGGACAGTTCCGTTCTTCAGGACAGCCGTATATCATTCACCCGCTTTCCGTGGCAGAACTGCTTCTGGAACTGGGAATGGATACGGATACCCTCTGCGCCGCACTTCTGCACGATGTCGTGGAAGATACTCCGGCAACAGATGAGCAGCTCCGCGAACTGTTCGGGCGCGATGTGGCAAACCTCGTGGACGGTGTAACCAAACTGACACAGATTCCGGTCTTCAAGCAGGACCAGAAGAAAGCAGAGAATATTCTCAAAATGCTGCTGGCAATGGATGAGGATGTCCGTGTCATGATTATCAAACTCTGCGACCGAATGCATAATATGCGGACACTCCAGTTCCGCCCGGAACATAAACAGCAGCAGCAGGCTTATGAAACCATGAATGTCTATGCGCCGATTGCCGGACGGCTCGGCATGAAGAAAATTCAGGAAGAACTCGAAACCCTGTCGCTGTATTATCTCGACCCGTTCGGCTATTCTGAAATTGTCCGGCAGTTCGAGAACACTAAGGAAGAACGCGAACAATTTATTGAATCCATCAAGAGCCGCATTGCCGATGCCCTGAAAACCGCACCGCTCAGACAGCCGCCGGAAATTCAGGGAAGACCCAAGAGCATTTACGGCATGTATAAGAAAATCTTTAAGGAACACCGTAATTTTGAACAGGTCTATGACAAGTATGCTGTGCGTGTTATCGTCGATACCGTGCCGGAATGTTATATGGTCATGGGTACGATTCATCAGATTTACAAGCCGCTGATGGACAGAATCAAAGACTGGATTTGCCGTCCCAAAGAAAACGGCTATCAGTCTCTGCATACGACTGTACTGGGGCGTGAGGGTATCCCTTTTGAGGTTCAAATCCGTACCAGAGAAATGCACCGTATCGCAGAATACGGCATCGCCGCACACTGGAAGTATAAAGAAGGCATTCAGGGCAAAGACGAAATGGAAGAAAAGCTTTCCTGGGTGCGCGAAATTCTGGAAGCTCAGAAAACTTCCGATGACCCCGACGAAATTCTGAATACCCTCAAAATTGACCTCTCTCCGGATAATATCATGGTCATGACACCCAAGGGGGATGCAATTACGCTCCCTGTCGAAGCAACGCCCATCGACTTTGCCTATAAAATTCATACCCAAATCGGGCATAAAATGACATTTGCCAGAGTAGAGGGGAAAATCGTTCCGCTGGATTATAAACTCCAGACCGGACAAATCTGCGAAATTGTCACCAGCAAAGACCCCAACAAGGGTCCTAACAGAGCCTGGATGAATATCGCCAGAACTTCCGAAGCCAAATCCAAAATCCGTGCATGGTTCAAGAAAGAAAACCGTCAGGATAATATCATCGCCGGAAAAACCATGCTCGAAAAAGAACTCCGCCGCAATCATGTACATATTCCGGATGAAGATTATGAAACGTTCTTCTCTTATGATATGAAGCGTCATAACTGTACGACTATGGATGATTTCTATGCTTCTATCGGCTATGGCGGCGTGAGTATCAGCAAGCTGGTTCCCAAATGGCGGGAACAGTATATCAAGACTTACCGGCAGGAAGAAGAAGAACCCGAAGAACAGCCGATTGTGCAGCCTGTTGACAAGAATCTGACAAATCAGATTATTCTTGACGAAATCAGCGACTGTGCAGTCAAGTTTGCACAGTGCTGCAATCCTCTGCAAGGCGACGAAATTGTCGGATTTGTTACCAGAGGACACGGGCTTTCCGTTCACCGGACGGACTGTATCAACTACAGAGCCATGCTTGCCCGGAATATTCCGGAAGAAATGGAACGCTGGCTTGCTGTCAGATGGACGGACAATTCTGCCACGGTCATGCATACCAATCTGGATATTCTCTGTTATGACAGAGTCGGCTTGATGTTCGATATTTCGGCAGTGATGAAGGAAGCCGGCATTTCCATGACTGTTCCGCAGTCGCAGAATCTCAAAGGCGGCAGAGTTCTGCTTGTGATTCATATTCAGGTGATGAACAAAACCCAGCTGAATGCCATTCTGGAGCGTCTGCGGAAGATTCAGGGTGTCATCTCGGCAGAGCGGTCATCCTCTTCCCATTCTGACAAGAAAAGAGGCGGTCAGTCATGATGAAAAATCTGACAGGACATCTCCGCACGGTCAGCAGACATCGCCGCGAAGTTATGCACAATTGTTTCCGGGCAGGGATTCCCTGTCAGGGGCTTGTGCATGATTTATCGAAGTATTCACCGACGGAATTCATCCCAAGTGTAAAATATTATCAGGGGACGCGAAGCCCCAACGAACAGGAACGCACGGTCAAGGGCTATTCTGAAGCGTGGATGCACCATAAGGGCAGAAACAGGCATCATTTCGAGTACTGGACGGATTATTCACCCGAAACCCGTCAGCTTGAACCCGTCAAGATGCCGCTCCGGTATGTTGCCGAAATGTTCTGTGACCGCGTCGGTGCAAGCAAAATCTACAACGGCGAAAATTATACGGACAGAAAACCTCTGGAATATTTCCTGAAAGGAAAGGCAAACCGGAAAATTCATCCGGAAACTTCCCGGTTTCTGGAAATCTTGCTGAAAATGCTTGTCATCAAGGGGGAAGATTTTACGTTTGCGTGGCTGAACTGGTATCTGCACACGCATAAAGACTATTGAATTCGGCAGGATGCTGTTGTTTGAAAACAGTATCCTGAATTTTTTTTATTTTTTCAGAAAAAATTTTGATTTTTCTCTTGACAAGATTGTATCTATATGATATAATGTGTATAACGTATATATACAATCTTAAGATTTAAAATCTGAAATTTCAATGAGGTGCATCTTACATTATGAATCAGTTTGATATTATCATCAGCAACGCTTCCGGCGAGCCGATTTACAGTCAGATTTCATCGCAGATTAAAACGATGATTCTCAGCGGTCAGCTTAAAGAGGGCGACGCGCTTCCGTCGATGCGGAATCTGGCATTACAGCTTAGAATCAGCGTTATCACGACAAAACGCGCTTACGAAGAATTGGAACATGACGGCTTTATCGAATCTTATACCGGAAAGGGCAGTTTTGTCAAAGCCCAGAATCAGGAACTTTTCAGAGAAGAACAGCTCCGGCAGATGGAAGACCTGCTCGCACAGGCGTGCGAAAAAGCAAAGCTTGCCGGAGTTTCCGCAGATGAACTGAAAGAAATCCTGGACTTGATTTACGGAGGGGAATCACCATGACAGATTTTGAAAACGCTATCGAGATTGCGAATCTCATCAAAAAATATGACGGCTTTACACTGGATAATGTGAATTTTAACGTTCCGAAAGGCAGCATTATGGGCTTTATCGGGCAGAACGGCGCAGGAAAGACAACGACTATCCGCGCATTATTGAATATTATTACAGTCGATTCCGGAAAGATTCAACTGCTCGGCATGGATAATATCAAGGACGAAATCGAAATCAAGAAACGGATTTCAGTTGTCTTCGACGAACTGCCGTTTCAGGATATTTTCAGCGCGAAGCAGATTGCAAGAATTTTATGTGATATCTATCCGAAATGGGATAATCAGGTCTATGAAGGCTATCTGGAACGCTTTCAGCTTCCTATGAAAAAGAAAGTCGGCGAATTCTCCAAAGGCATGAAGATGAAACTCCAGATTGCCACGGCACTCTCTCACGGTGCGGAACTGCTCATCATGGACGAAGCCACCACCGGGCTTGACCCCGTTGTCCGGAACGAAATCTTAGATATTTTCTTGGAGTATCTGCAGGACGAAAATCACAGCATTCTGATGTCGTCACATATCACCAGCGATTTGGAGAAAGTCGCCGACAGCGTGACTTTTATCGACAAGGGCAGAATCCTGATTTCCGGCTATAAAGACGAAATCTTAGAGAATCACGGTGTTATCAAGTGTTCTAAAAAAGATTTTCAGGATATCGAAAAAGAAGATTTCATCAGCGCACGGCTTTCCGATTTCGGCGCGGAAGTCATGGTTTCCGATAAATTTGCTATGAAACGGAAATATGACGGGCTTCTCCTCGAAAATACAACTCTGGAAGAAATTATGCTGTTCTACGTCAACCGGACAAAGAAGGAGTGGTCATAATGAAAGGCTTAATCTATCGGGATTTCTGTCTTGTCAAGAAAAACTGGATTCCGGTGTTCTGTATTTCCGTGGGGTCGGTTATCTGGAATATCTTAGTACAGTTAAGCTTTGAATACGGCAATCTGAAAAAACTTGTGGAAGAAAATTCGGGTTCAGGGGAACTTGCCAGAACCGTGATTTATTATATGGGTTTGTATATGGTTCCGTATCTTGCACTGATTCTGATGGATACGCTCTCGGTTATCCGTGCGGATTTGCCTGTCAGATGGGCGACAAACCGGAAAATTTTTCCGGTGACGGCTCTGCAATGGACGGCGAGCATCTACAGCATTAAGGTCATCGGCTTGCTGATTTCGGTTGTATTATTTCTCATCAACGGCTCAGTTATGGCGCACATGACCGGAAATTCATTCGGAATCTATGAATTCAATAATATGCTGTTGTTCGCCTGTTTTTATTTAGCGTTCGACTGGGTGCAGATGGCTTTTCTGGTCAGGGTGCGAACCGAAAAAGAAATGAATTCCGCTTCTGCTTCGCCCTTGCTTGTCCTGATTCCGATGTTTGCCGTTCTGTTTCCGAAAGCAAAGGCTTACAGCGCAAAATTTGAGACACTCATTCCGGAAAATGCTGCAATAGAAGCACAGGAACAAATCCGCCTGACAAAAGGCTTGCTGCAATCGGAATTTGGTGTTTATCGTGATGCAGTCGCGCCGTACCTCTGGCTGATTGTGCTTGCTTTGTTCGCACTGGGATTTTATCTGACCTATCTGGGAATCAGAAGAAGGGAGAAATAATCATGAAAGGCTTGCTTTACAAAGAACTCGTGCAGAATAAAACAGTACTGTGGTCAGTAGGGCTGTGCTGTGTATTTTCTTCTTTCTTTCTGGGAATTATGCCGTTTCTGCTGGATGGAGAAGAATCAATCGAGAATGACTCGTATTCTGTCATCATGATGCTGTTCGTCACCATTCTGGATTATTTCTTTTTATTATGCTTGCAGGGGAATTTCTTCCAGAACGATGAGCGCAAGAAATGGGCTTATTTTGTAGCATCCTCGCCGGAAACCTCCGCCGGACAGGTCAGAAGCAAATATTTTCTCGTGATTCTCTGCGATATGGGTGTCTTAATCTGGACATATTTCTTCGAGAATATCGCGAATGTATTTCAGAACACACTGACCGGAACAATTTCCATTTCTGCAATCATGTTTTTCTTTCACTTGTTTCTGAGCGCGTTTGATATTCCGTTTATGGTGCGATTCGGCACGAAAGGCGGAAATATGGTACATACTGTTATGTTTGTACTTTTAGCGGCATTCTGCGGAATTTATCTGCTGTTCGGGGATTTGTCAGTTTTCGGTTCGTTTGACGCATTCTATGAAAAAATCATGAATTTCCTGAACAGCGAAAATACTTCCGACTGGATTTATTTCGGAATCGGCTTGTTCATGTGGATTGCAATGGGACTGTATTATCTGTCTTATCAGCTTTCCTGTAAATTTTATCTGAAAGGGGCGGAGCATTATGCAAGATAAAAAGCAGGAATGGCAGAGAGTTGGCATTTATTTTCTGCTGTCCTATGCGATTGCCTATCTTCCGGAAATCTTCCTCGGCTGGAAGATGGGAAACTATGAGAACTGGAACGACCCGAAACTGATGGTCTGGTTTCTGTTCGCGACGTTTTCGCCGGCGATTGCCGTCGTTCTGACAAGAACCATCACCGGAGAGGGCTGGAAAGACAGTCTTCTGCATCTGAATTTAAAAGGCAATCTGAAATATTATGTATTATCGGTCTTTTTCCTGATAGCGTTTGAACTTCCCAGAGGCATCACCGCAAACCTGATGGCAGGGGAAACCCCGTTTGCAGGTTTTACCGTTCCGAAATTTTTCGGAATTCTTCTGCTGACGGCAGGCATGTCCATTCCGTTAGCGTTCGTCAATTTCGGCGAAGAATTAGGCTGGAGAGGGTATTTATATCCGAAACTGGAAAAGCTGATCGGCGTACCGGGGACGGTGATTCTCGGCGGAATCATCTGGGGATTATGGCACGCCCCTCTGACCGTGAAGGGACACAATTTCGGGACGGATTATCCGGGCTTTCCGTATCTGGGCTTACTTCTGATGAGCCTGTTCTGTATCAGCCTGGGCGCGTTCCTGATGTGGCTGACAAAAAAGACAAATTCCGTTTATCCGGCGAGTATCGCGCATTCTGTCAATAATAATTCTGCCGGACTGGTTGCCTATTCTCTGTTTTCCGAAAAAATTGACAAAGACAGTATTAATTTATTTCAGCAGTCTGCCGTTATGATTGGCTATATGCTGATTCTGGCGATAATCTTCACACTCCTGATTCTGAAAGACAGCAAAAAACAGAATATTCCGGCGGAAACCTAATCCGCCGGAATTGCTTTTTAATCTGCTTCTATTAGTTTCAGCATATTGTCTGACATATCGTAAAATACAAATCTGCTGCTGCTGATTTTGATAAATCTGCCGATTTGTCCGGATAAATAAGAAGTGGCTGTATTCTGGAGATTTGCGCCGCTCATCAGGAGAATATCCGGATTTTCGGCATTTTTCAGCAGAGTGGAACTGCCGTGTTCTGCCGAAACATCAAACTGATAGATATTTTTCTGAGCATCATAATAATACAGACCGTCACTGCCGACACAGAAGCTGACAATATTTTTAAAATCAGAAACAGGCATTGCCGTGTTAGCCTCTCCTGACGGCAGAAGCTGTACTGTTCTGACAACAGCGGCACTTCTCTTTTCTGCTGCGGCACCAAACCAGTAATAACAATCCTGACTCAAAAACGGGTATGCATAGACAACTCCCGAAAAAATCTGCCGTAAAGGAAGATTGCGCTGGATAAAATCCTTTGCTGTCAGTGAAATGGTACTGATACTGTAACTTGCTGTGTTGATTTCGGCAGCGGTATCTTCAGCGGAAAAATAAATATTTTCGTAGTTGGCATCAGACGGGAAGTAATACATTGTACTGGCATCTCCGACAGCCCATGCATCATGCGTGACATCATAAAGAGAACCGTCAATGACGGCATAAAGCGTTCCGGTTTTAGGATTGACGGAAATCAGCTTGATTTCATCGGAAATATCTGCAAGCAGTTTTTCTTCTCCGGTTTTCATGCTGCGGGATTTGATGCTATGGGGTGTGGGCATATAATACAGCGTATCAGAAAACGGGTCATAGTCGAAAAAAGAGACATTTTCCCACATCCAGACGGAAGCAAAGTCCTTATCATATTCGCTTACAAATTCATTCGGCTGCGGTTCACCGCTGTATTCATACCAGCCTTTGTCATAAGGGGCAGGAGGCTGCGGAATGGCAGCAAGATTTGTGACATGGAACGTGCTGTCCGCCTTGATTTCGTCCTGTACCGGTATCGTTTCGGACGGAGCGGTTTCTGTTTCCGGAGTTTGTGTTTCTGATTTTGTCGGCGCGGTTTCCGATTCCGTTTCCGGGACAGCAGTTTCTGTTTCGGGAGCAGTTTCCGGAAGTTTCACTTCTGCATTCTGAACAGAGGCAGTTTCCGAAACGGTGGTTTCGACAGCAGCAGTTTCAACAGAAGCAGTTTCAGCCGGCTGTCTTTTGGTATTATCAAAAATCTGCGTGACATTTGCGAGAATCGTTGTCAGCGTGACAAGTCCGCTGGCGACTGCACCAATGATGATTTTTCCTGATGTTCCGTTTCCGGAATTCTGATTGCTGTTATCTCCCATCTGAAATATTTCCTTTCTTTTGTGATTCTGAATATCATTATACTGCAAAATATAATTTTTGTCAAGAGAGAAAATCGTGATTTTGTCAAATCCGGTTGTTGAAACTTGTGCAGAATGGCAAAATTCAAATATTCTCTTGATTTGACTTCGTGAAAGTGCTATAATAAAAGACAAGAACTGTTTTTTCAAAACAAAAAGAAAGGATTGAAATCATGATTTTATCAGGCGCAGAAATTGTAGTAGAAACGCTGATTGAGCAGGGATGCAAAACCGTGTTCGGCTATCCCGGCGGTCAGGTTATCAACTTATACGACGCATTATACACCAGAAGCGACAGAATTCAGCATATCTTAACCGCTCACGAACAGGGTGCGGCTCATGCCGCTGACGGTTATGCCAGAGCCAGCGGAGAAGTCGGCGTTGTCATTGCGACTTCCGGACCCGGCGCGACGAATCTGGTGACCGGCATTGCCACGGCTTATCTGGATTCCATTCCGATGGTTGCCATCACCGGAAACGTTCCGAATTCCTTAATCGGTCGTGACAGCTTCCAGGAAGTCGATATCACCGGCGTGACACTGCCTATCACAAAGCATAATTTCCTTGTCAAGAGCATTGACAAGCTCGCAGATACCATCCGGGAAGCGTTTGTGATTGCTAAATCCGGCAGACCGGGACCCGTTCTGATTGATATTCCGAAAGACGTACAGGTTGCAACATATCCCTATCAGGCATGTCCTGTTGTCGAAAAGAAAAATCAGAAGAAGGCAAAGGGCGACAAGCTTTCCAGAGCGGCGCAGATGATTGCCGAAGCCGAAAAGCCTTATATTTATTTCGGCGGCGGTGCGGTTTCTGCCGACGTTTCAGAAGAAATTACCGAACTCGCTGACAAGATTGATGCACCTATCGGCTGTACCATGATGGGACTTTCCGCTGTTCCGGTGACACATCCGCGTTATCTGGGTATGGAAGGCATGCACGGACATTATGCTTCCAGCGTATCGCAGGACGAAGCAGACCTGATTATCACCATCGGCGCAAGATTCAGCGACCGTGCAACCGGAAACGTTTCCAAATATGCCAGAAAAGCGAAGATTATTCATATTGATGCCGACGGCGCAGAACTGAACAAGAATGTTGCTGTCGAATTAGGCATTGAATGCGATATCAAAGACGCACTCCGGAGACTGATTTCTCTGGTTGACAAGAAAACCCATCCCAACTGGATGGCGAGAATCGAAGAACTCAAAGCCGAAGAACATGCACAGTTCGAGAAAGTTACCGCTAAGGACAGAATCACGCCTTATGCACTGATTCAGGAAACGGCAAAGCATACTGAAGCAGATACGCCGATTGTCACAGACGTTGGTCAGCATCAGATGTGGGTAGCACAGTATTATCCGTTCCGGAATTCCAGAACGTTTATTTCCAGCGGCGGTCTGGGAACGATGGGCTTCGGACTGGGTGCGGCAATCGGTGCGGCAAAGGCAACCGGAAAGAGAACGGTTTTATTCACCGGTGACGGCAGTTTCGGCATGAACCTGAACGAATTAGCCACCGTTTCCGCTGAAAATCTTCCCGTTGTGATTGTCATCATGAATAATCATGTACTCGGCATGGTGCGCCAGTGGCAGACTTTATTCTTCCAGAAACACTACTCGAATACTGACCTGCACGGCAGAAAAACAGATTTTGTCAAGCTTGCCGAAGCATTCGGCGTAAAGGGCTACCGGATTCAGAATCTTTCCGAACTCTCCGGCACAATCGAAAAGGCATTCGCCGAAAATGCGCCTGTTCTGATTGACTGCGCTATCTACGAAGATGAATTCGTTCTCCCGATGCTTCCGCCCGGCGGCTGTATCGAAGATATTATCACAGAAAGGAGCGATAAGTAATGGAACGTTTTGTCATTGCAATTCTGGTAGAGAATCAGCCCGGCATCCTGACCCGCGTTGCAAGCATGTTCAACCGCCGCGGCTTCAATATCGACAGCCTGACTGTCAGCGAAACGGAAATGCATGAATATTCCAGAATTACCATCTCCCTGACTGGTGATAATGGCATCTGCCGGCAGATTATCAAACAGCTCAAAAAGCTCTATAACGTCAAAGAAGTCAAGGTCATGGAAAAGGAAAAAAGCGTGTTCCGTGAACTGGCTCTGATTAAACTCCGGAATACCCCGGAAACCCGTCAGGAAATCTTATCCGCTGTGGATATTTTCCGTTCCAAGATTGTTGATTTTTCTCCGTCAACGCTCTGTGTCGAAATTACAGGAGAAACTTCCAAAATTGAGGCATTTATTGCACTTGTGGAACCGCTCGGCATTCTCGAAATGTGCCGTACCGGCGTAGTGGCTATCCAGAGAGGCTGCCACTATCTGAACAGCGATACAAGTCTTTAAATCATATATTAATTTATTCTATATTTGTAAAGGAGTTCTTTAACATGGCAGAAGCAAGAATTTTTTATCAGCAGGATTGTGATATTCACAAGCTCGACGGCAAGACCGTAGCAATTATCGGTTACGGCTCTCAGGGTCACGCACATGCGCTCAACCTTCAGGAAAGCGGCGTGAATGTTGTCGTTGGTCTGTATGAAGGCAGCAAAAGCTGGGCAAAGGCTGAAAAGCAGGGTCTGAAAGTCATGACAACTGCCGAAGCTGCTAAAATCGCTGACATTATCATGATTCTGATTCCGGATGAAAAGCAGAAAGCTCTGTATGAATCTGATATCAAGCCTTATCTGACAGCAGGCAAGACACTGGCTTTCGCACACGGCTTTAATATTCATTTCGGCTGTATCGTTCCTCCGGCTGATGTGAATGTTATCATGATTGCGCCGAAAGCTCCGGGTCATACCGTAAGAAGCGAATATCAGGCTGGCAAGGGTACTCCCTGCTTAATCGCTGTTCAGCAGGATGCAACAGGCGACGCTCAGGAAATCGGTCTGGCTTATGCAGCAGGTA
>DGUB01000067.1:64054-66457 GCA_002393815.1 Ruminococcus sp. UBA4321
GAAACTGACCTCTTCGGTGAACAGGCTGTCCTCTGCGGCGGTGTATGCGCTCTGATGCAGGCAGGCTTTGAAACTCTCGTAGAAGCAGGCTACGACCCCAGAAATGCTTACTTTGAATGCATTCACGAAATGAAGCTCATCGTTGACCTGATTTATCAGTCCGGTTTTGAGGGCATGAGATATTCTATCTCCAATACTGCTGAATACGGCGACTACATCACAGGTCCCAAGGTTATCACAGAAGATACCAAGAAGGCGATGAAGAAAGTTCTGGCTGACATTCAGGACGGCTCTTTCGCTAAGGAATTCCTGCTTGATATGTCCGATGCAGGTAATCAGGTACACTTCAAGGCTATGAGAAAGCTTCATGCTGAACATCCTTCCGAAGTTGTCGGCAAGGAAATCAGAAAGCTCTACAGCTGGAACAGCGAAGACGACAAACTCATCAACAACTAAAATTTTTTAAAGAATTCTATTTGGCGGTAATCCCGAATTTTCGGGATTATCGTGCTATAGAGGGGGATTTTGATATGAACGAAGAATATACCACGCCAGAGAAAATTCTGGAAAGCGCATCTGTTCCGGCGAAGCCCTCTCTGCTCAGAAAAGATATTTTTTACGATTGGCATGAAAATGAACAGGAATATTCTGTAGAATTTATGCTTTCCAGTGACTTTATTGAGTTTAATTCTCATGCCGAACCTGCAATGTGCCATCAGTACGAACCGTTCAGTGATGAAGATTTTACGGGATATGATACACACCTGCCGTATCTGATGCTTGCGCCGGAAGAAGATTGTATTTTTGAAATTCCGGAAGAAGACAGAATTCCGGTTCATATCGGAAAAGCTGTCTATAAAGCGAAAATTCCTTATTATCAGCAGATTATGACTTTTTACGGATTTGAAGAAAATACCATAATCAGTCAAACCGGTCTTGTTGGTATGGGAATGGTATATAACAAAGATACCGAAAATACGCCCCTTGAAACAAAACTGCTCTCGGCTCTCGAAGAAGCAGTCAGAACTTATAAAGAAATCAAAATAAAATGAGGTTTTGCTATTATGATGTTTGATACGAAAAAAGCCGGTGCGCACTGCGCTCCGCAGCGTTCGCTGTTACATGCGCTCGGTCTGACAAAAGAAGAAATGGAACGTCCGCTTGTCGGAATCGTAAGTTCCTATAATGAAATTGTTCCGGGTCATATGAATCTGGATAAGATTGTCGATGCTGTTAAATTAGGGGTTGCCATGGCTGGCGGTACACCTATCGTATTCCCGGCAATCGCCGTCTGTGACGGTATCGCGATGGGTCACAGAGGCATGAAATATTCTCTCGTGACCCGTGACTTAATCGCCGATTCTACCGAAGCCATGGCTCTGGCTCATGCGTTTGATGCGCTCGTCATGGTGCCGAACTGTGACAAGAACGTTCCCGGTCTGCTCATGGCTGCCGCAAGAGTCAATATCCCGACTATCTTTGTGAGCGGTGGTCCCATGCTCGCCGGACATGTTGACGGCAAAAGAACAAGCTTATCCAGTATGTTTGAGGCTGTCGGCTCTTACAAAGCCGGAAAAATTGACGAAGACAAGCTTAACGACTATGAACTGAACGCCTGTCCGACATGCGGAAGCTGTTCCGGTATGTATACCGCGAACTCTCACAACTGTCTGACCGAAGTCCTCGGCATGGGTCTGCGCGGAAACGGCACGATTCCGGCAGTTTATTCCAGAAGAATCGAACTCGCAAAGCACGCCGGAATGCAGGTCATGGAACTCTACAGAAAGAATATCCGTCCGCGCGATATCATGACCGAAAAGGCTTTCCAGAATGCCCTGACTGCTGATATGGCTCTCGGCTGTTCGACAAACAGTATGTTACACTTACCGGCTATCGCGCATGAATGCGGTGTGGAAATCAATCTCGATATCGCGAACCAGATTAGCGCGAAAACGCCGAATCTCTGCCATTTAGCTCCGGCAGGTCATACCTATATGGAACAGCTCGACGAAGCCGGCGGCGTTTATGCCGTTCTGAACGAACTGAATAAAAAAGGTCTGATTCATACCGATGTCATGACCGTAACAGGCAAGACTCTCGGTGAAAATATCGAAGGCTGTATCAACCGTGACCCCGAAGTCATCAGACCTGTTGAAAATCCGTTCAGCGAAACAGGCGGAATCGCCGTTCTGCGCGGAAATCTCGCTCCGGATGGATGCGTTGTCAAGAGAAGTGCAGTCGCAAAGGAAATGCTCGTTCATGAAGGTCCTGCAAAGGTATTCGATAGCGAAGAAGAAGCTATCGCGGCTATCTATGCCGGAAAAATCGTCGCCGGGGATGTGGTTGTCATCCGTTATGAAGGTCCTTCCGGCGGTCCCGGTATGAGAGAAATGCTGTCTCCGA
>DGUB01000060.1 GCA_002393815.1 Ruminococcus sp. UBA4321
CCCATAACTGCATGGCACTGACCCAGATTAAAGTTTTGGAGATACTTCCCCATTCGTAAACGGAAGATGCATCCGCAGGAATATGATTTTTCATATCGGTTTCGCCGAAATATCCAGTATACAGTATTTCATCGCCCTGAAACAGTCCGACTTCGGCAGAAGCAAAGAAGCGACTGTCTTCGGAGAGGGGCTGTGCAGTAAGTTCCATCTGGAGCTGAAACCATTCCACATTTTTTCCGGAAGGGAGCATGACTTTTCCGGAATCGTCCTCAGCGTGAACAGCAGGAACACTGACAGAGAACAGCATCATCCCCGTACAGAGAGCCGATAACAGTTTTTTGCATATTTGATTCATAACAAGCCCTCCTTACAGTTCTTTTTCGTCATATTCGAGTATGGTGCAGACATATTTATAAATTGCCGAGAATACGGCGACAGTTATCAGCACCGCGCCAAGCAGAAAGCCGTTCGCGACGCTTGCGAGCTGTAGAAGAAGCTGACCGACAGGATGCAGAACAGCTCTGAGCGGAAAAATATCCGTAACGCTGAGAATAATAAACAGGATAAGCACAAAGGCAATGACAGCATAATGCAAGTCTTTTTTGGAAGTTTTGCGGAAACCGCCGGAAATGGCAGTATCAAAGACAGTGCTGTCCTTGAAGTATTTCCGCAGATTTCCCGATACGAACGTAGAACCGAACGAAAATGCCCCAAAATACAGCAGATTGAAAATACCGAGTTCTGTCATGCTTCCTTTGCTGGCTTTCGCAAGCATTTTGATGATATCCATATGTTCGGCATCTTCGCCGAACATGAAATAATAGGGCTTGAGTTTAAGAGAAATCAGCATCAGAAGATAGAACAGCAGAGCACATACGAGATACAGAACGATTGACATGATAAACCGTGAACGTACTAAATCTTTCCGGTTAATCGGCAGAATCGCGAACATTTTTTCACTGTGATACTTGACTTCATTCTGAAACAGCATCGGCACGAAAAAACCGCTGAACCCTAACGGCATATACAAGCCCATCAGGGGGGAGAAGAAAAAGCCCAGACTGCCGAACAGGAGTGTCATAAGAATGACAGTGACTTTCAGATTATTTTTTCCTCCGCTCATGGTGATAAAATCAGTATGGATTAAATCAAGAATTTTTTTCCTGTAGTTTTGATTCATAGATAATCCCCCTTACAGTTCGCGTTTTGCGAGTTTGTTTGCGGTAATTTCGCCGAACAGCAGACAGATGCCGAACACGATAACATTCAGCACCGCGCCGAGCGTTATCATACCGGAAACGCTTTCAGGCAGGTTCGGTAATTTTATGACAGGTATCAGGTCATGTTCGGAGAGAAACGTAAACAAGAACGCGAGCAGAGAAATCACGCCGATGGTTATCATAATAATTTTGAATTCATTTTCTCTGCCGTGAATCTGCCCCATCATTTCCATATAGGAGAACAGCACGCATAACGCCGTAAAAATGCCGAACATCATCAGCAGGGTTAATCTGGTATCTGCAAAGCTTTCCTTCACCATTATCATGGTTTCCCCCTCCTGATTCGGGAGAAATCTGTAAAGTTCTGCGCCTTTTGCGATGCAGATAATCACCGCTTCCAGCAGTTCGGTCAGGAAATGCACCAGAAAAATATAAAGAAATCTTGCTCTTGTAATACTTCTGCGCTTGACGGGGAGAATTCCGTAAAGCTTATGGAAACCACTTTTATCGGCAATGCCTTGTAAGGGTATCACAAAAATCATAGAAGCAAATGTGATATAAGACGCGATAAGCGGAGAAAACAGCATACTCAGGATACCAAACAGCACAACTGTAAATATCATACCGCCAAGGGCTAACGGCTTTGCGGTAAGGAAGTCAAACCGCATGATATTAAGAATGTCTTTCATGTTTCTCCTCCTTTGCGATATAGACTAAGATTTCATCAATGCTTGCTTTTTCGGATTCGAGAGAATCCGGAATGCCTTCAAGGTTATCTGTCCGGATAAGCGCATCGAAGCCGTTGCGGTAGGCATGAAAGCCGATGAACTTTTCTTTCAGTCCGGACGGAATATCCTCTTCCGCGCCCTTGATAACGGCATAGCTTTCGGTCAGTTCGTCTTTTGTACCGGTATACCAGACTTTTCCGTTATGGAGAATCGTTACATAATCGGCAATGCGTTCGACATCGGCGGTGATATGGGTCGAGAACAGCACGCCTCTGTTTTCGTCCTCGATATATTCGGCAAGAATGTCGAGGAGTTCATCTCGCGCGACGGGGTCAAGACCGCTGGTCGGCTCGTCGAGAATGATAAGTTCCGCTTTATGGGAAAGTGCGACAGCAACCATGAGTTTCATTTTCATGCCTTTGGAGAAATCGCCGACTTTTCTGTTATCTGGCAAATCGAATTCTTTGATACGGCTGAAAAATTCCTCGCTGTTCCAGTCTTTGTAGAACGGCTTCAGCTGCTGTTCAATCTGTCTGACGTTCAGATGTTCAGCGAGGTACAGGCTGTCGAACACCACACCAAGACGCTCTTTAATAGAAATTGTATCAGTTACACTGTCCAGCCCGAACACGCTGATTTTTCCGCTGTCGATATTTGCCATATTGAGAATCGCCCGGATGGTAGTCGTTTTACCAGAGCCGTTTTCGCCGACAAATCCCATAATAAAGCCTTTCGGCAGGGAAAAGCTGACATCTTTCAGAGCAAAATCATCATATGCCTTGCAAAGTCCCTGAATCTCTAAAATATTTTCCATAATCATTCCCCCATAAATTTTCTGAGAGCCATAACGATTTCATCATCGGTCAGTCCTGCATTTCTGCCGTTTGTGACAGCTTTTTCGAGACTGTCTTCCATTTCGCAGAGCATCCGCTCACGCAGAAGTTCGTTATTTCTCGGCGCAACAAAATAGCCCTTGCCTGCAACGGAAATGATAAAGCCCTCATCGGAAAGGTCATTATAAACCCTCGTTGTGGTGATGACACTGATTTTCAAATCGCGGGCAAGCTGCCGGATAGACGGCAGCTGTTCATCTTCGGTAATGGTGCCGTCGAGAATCTGTGCTTTCATCTGCTGTTCAATCTGTTCATAGATTGGCAGTTCGGATTTGTTTTTGATAACAATTTTCATGGAACGCTCCTTGTGACATACTGTTAATATCTCGTTATATACAGTATAGCAGATATGATACAGAATGTCAATAGGGTTTTGCAATTTTTCTGAAATTTTTTCAAAAAAATAAAAACACGCGGACATACTGTGCGCTGTCGTGCGTGTTTTTATGATAATAGATTCGTTTTATGCTAATCTGACGGCAGATTGTCCTGCTCAGACTGCATGTCTGTTTTCTTGTTCTCTCTCATTGGCGGTACAAAATGCTCAAAAGCATACAGCAGTCTGGAGTGATATATCATAAAATGAATTGTAGGACGTGAATTTTTTGATACAATCACACATTTTCCGTAAATCACAGAAAAACTGATATTCCGGAAAGTCTGGTTCGGCTCTGCCTTCAGGGTACAGTTTGCATAACTGTCAGCAAACGCCCTTGTCTGCCTCAGATGCTCCTGATATTCTGCATAAGTATAGAAAACTTCTTTTTCATAGAACAGCTGGGATAAACCGAGCGTAAGGCTTGCTTCAGAAAAGTTTTCCTCTGTCAGGTCGGGAATTTCCAGTGAAATCGTTTGGGTCTGCAAAAGTTTTATCATTGCCGTCCGGTAGTCAAGACGGAATTTCAGAATCTGCTCCGTTTCCTCCTGTGATGCTTCCGAGCGGCGCAGCATGGCACAAAGCAGTTCTTCAGAAATCGTGAACAGCGGCAGACTTGTGAATATCATTCTCCGGCTTCCACTCTGCCAGAGTTCATGCAGATTCAGTAAGATTGCCGAATCTATAAATTAAGGAGTGTCTGCTATGATGAAAAACTTACGCAGAATGACCGCAGGCATTGCGGCAGTAACAATGCTGTTCTGTACAGCCGGGAATTTCCCGGCGGTGCAGAATCCGGCAGTAACCACCCGTGCGGAATACGAAGCTGCCGCAGACTGGCAGATTATCACCGAAACCGGCAACTGGGGCGACAATCTGACATGGACACTTGTCACTGATTTGCGTGATACCATGAATATCACCTCTGTCCTGACCATCAGCGGCAAGGGCGAAATGACAGGAGAACCTGAATATCTGGAATACGGCATCAATAATTTTGATTCTTACGTCCGCAGTTCGGTAACGAAAGTTATCATTGAACCGGGCATCACCAACATTGATGAAAATGCCTTTGTCGGATTCACGCAGATGCAGGAAATAGAAATTCCGGACAAGGTAACAACCATCGGAACAAATGCCTTTGGCTGTTCACCGCAGAATAGTCTTTATTTTTGCGGTCATCTGACTTCTGTCACCATTCCGGACGGTGTCACCGCGCTCGGAGACTATGCGTTTTATAGCTGCACATCGCTGACAGATGTCACAATTCCGGAAAGTGTGACGGAATTCGGCAGAGACGTTTTTAAGGGAACAAAATGGGCGAACACTATCCGTGAAACTTCCTCGTTTATCGTCAATAATGTATTTCTTGGATTCAAGAGCGGTGCTTATTTCCCCTATGCAGTGCCGGACGGTGTGAAAACTATCGCAGGCGGCAGTCTGGATGCAACTACAAATTTGGTAGGAATCGGCAACTTAGGAAAATATGAACAGCAAGTCATTATTCCGGAAAGCGTCACGAAAATTGACGACTATGCCTTCTGGTCAGAACTGACAGAAGCCGCAAAGGAAGGCATCACCCTCTACGGCGTTCCTGGCTTCTATGCAGAAACATGGGCAGCGGAACATGAAGTGACGTTCCAGGATGTCAAGACAGTTTCCGTTACAAAGCAGACTATTGCCGGCGATGCTACCGGCGACGGAGTGGTTTCCGTTTCCGATGTGATACTTCTCCAGAGATGGCTTCACGCCGTTCCGGATACGCCTTTTATCAACTGGAAAAATGCCGATTTGAATCAGGATGATACTCTGAATATTTTCGACCTGATTCTGCTGAAGCGTATGTTAATCGGCAAAGCTGAAACCCCGGCAAAGAACACCCGATTTAACAATTTAAAACTCTTTTTTCTATTGCTTTTTGTTGTATAATAGAATTATAGGATACTGTTCTCGTATGCGTGTTTTATCATTTCCAGTGCCATCCCCGGCTTGGTTTTGAACTCACAGTTATCTGGTATTCCTGCTTTTCTGCATCTT
>DGUB01000034.1 GCA_002393815.1 Ruminococcus sp. UBA4321
GTTCACATTTTTGTTTTCCGCAGTCAATGCTGACGAGCATTCTGCCGGTAGGCTCATGGCTTGCGTTAGCGTGCTGTTTTGAATCGCTCCGGGATTTCCCGATAGAATCCAGACAAATGCGCGAAGATTTGGATAAAAAATTATCTTACTTAATCTACAAATGGTAAGTCCCTGAAAAATTCCAGATATTCGGGATAATCTTCACTGACTTCTGTAAAAATACGTTCTGCGTATTCTTTACGTTTTTCGAGATAATGCAGAAAGAAATCTGTATTAACATCAATCTTTCTTTTCTTACTCCGGAGTGCATCCACAGCGATGAAAATTCGCTGACGGGTATGCACTCCGGAGGTATTTTTTGTCATTGCATCGAGAATGACCTGACTGTCGAAGAAATGCTGTTTATCAGGATTCTGCCGGAAAGCTTGTAATAAGGAACTGTGTGCATATGCGCCGATGACATCCGAGCAGGGGATATATTTAATTATTTCCTGATTATCCTCATGCCAGACAACCTTATACAGTTTATAACAGGCATCTGAGAAAATTTTCTTATTTGATGCGCAGAAAACCAAATCCAGAACACATACAGCAAGCCTTCTGTCACGGATAGCATTTTCTTTGATACGATACAGAAGACCTTTCTGTTCGGATTGAATAGTCGTTTTCCAGTTCATGTACTGAATGTCGTACCATGTCAGGTGGCTTCCGACAGGAAGTGTAATGACAGATTCATTTTCGTTTCCGATTCGCTCCGGATGACAGGGAAATTCTTTCCGTTCGTTTCTCGTTCCCCGATAAGCATGAACAAAATAAGGAAGCATCAGGGAACGCTGATAGTTCGGAGAAAAATAAAAATACAAAGGAATACTGTGTGTAATAGCATCAAAAGCGAAATCAAAATGGATATTTCCCTGTATTCTGTGCATATAAACCGAAATCCAGCTGTGCGAATCGGTGAAAGCGTTCTTTCCGAACATCAGCCAGTCACATTCCGGAACGGTAATTTCTTTGGATTTCTGCCCGACTAAGAGAACATACAGTCCCTTGTAATTCTTTCCGGATTTCTGAGGAAAATCCACATGATTCCCGATAATGAGTGTATGATTTTTTTCAAGGGGAGTAAACCGGAACGCATTTCCGTTGAGGACTCTCTGCTGAGGGGCTTCAATGCTGAACGCTTCCAGACCGGAATAAGCAAACGCATGATTCTGAATATTCCAGCAGACAAGCGGAAAATGAATATATTTGAGATTTTTACAGCCTGCAAAGGCAGAATCGCCAATATGCTGTAGTGTTTTCGGCAGACGGATTTTTTTGAGATTCTGACAGGCAGAGAAAGCGCGTTCCGGAAGGATTTCCAGACCGTCAGCGAAGATACAGATTTCAAGATTGCTTCTTGAAAAAGCAGATTCACCGATTTTCCGGACAGTAGAGGGAATCAGAAGCTTTCTCAGAGTTTGATTCTGACAGAAAGCCTTTCTGCTGATTTCGTTGACTTTCTTCCCGTCGATATAAGCCGGAATGGTTAATTTTTTAGCATCTCCATGATAATTCGTAATTCTGACAGATTTTGATTTTTTCTGAAAAGAGAAACCTTTATTGACGGCTTCTTTTGCCGTGATAGATTTTTCCGGAATATCGGAACTTTTCGCCTTGAAATGTACTGGGATATAGACATCCGGCGGCTGATAGGGCTTTTTCTCAGGTTTCGGCGGAATGAAATTTTCCTGTTTTTTCTGCTGATAGGGGATAGGCTGACTTGAATTTTTATCTGAAAACAATTCAGAAAACAGCTTTTTCAGAAAATCGAAATTCATGGAATCACCTCAATAATCAATAAGTTTATAGTCTTTATAGAATCGTCCGTAATCTTTAATTTTTTCAGTATCGTGCATATGAATCAGAATGGGATAGAGAACCCGGACAGCACCGTCATCGAAGCTGAGATAAGGCTTAAACTCCTGACTGATTTTGTATGCACTCGGAAACTGATTTGACACCCATCCGGGGTCGCAGGAATAGACATAGATTTCGTCCTTGACGAAGTCGGAAGCGATAGAATGTGTCATCATATTAAGGGAAGCCTTTGCCATGTTGGTATGGACATGACGGGCTAATTTCTGCTTGGTATTGAATCGTCCCTCAACGGAACTGACGTTGATAACAAATTTTCTGACGGAGTTATCATAAGCGAGACAATGTCTTAACCCATTAGTTAAGAGAAAAGGCGCAGTAACATTGATAAGCTGAACTTCGAGAAGTTCCTGAGGGGAAATTTCTTCTGGTTTGCGAACCCATGAATTAGAAGTCGGGGTTTCGCTGTAATCGAGAACCTGACCTTCCGGAACGAGAGAAAACTTCATAGAATCACGCGGAGTGAGCTGCATCAGTTTTGCATCATAGGGGAGTGCAAGCTGATTTTCCTGTATTTCGAGTTGAGCGTAATAGTCATTGGATTTCTTGACGGTCTGGGCGGCGTTATTGATGAGAATATCCAGCTTGCCGTTGCAGAGCGTTTCAATCCGGCTGATAAGTTCCTGAATGCGGTCAACGCGCATGAGGTCGAAACCGATAATAAAGAGCCTGTCTTTAAAATCCTGATAATCCAGTTCTTTCTGATAGGTATCGAGCGCGGATTTCGGATAGCGCGTGACAGTGATAACAGACGCGCCCATTCTTAATAATCTTAATGCCGTGGCATAGCCGATTTTGATTCTTCCGCCGGTAATAACGGCGAATTTTCCGGACAAGTCACAGGTTAATTTTCTCATATCGTCATTCATTTTCTGACAGGCGGGGCAGATGCCGTAATCTTCGATATTTCGTTGACGGCAGATTAAACAGATTCTCATGATATAAAACACTCCTTGACAAAAAGAATAAAATATGCTATGATTAACATATCGGTAGTTTATGTAAAACGCCTCACCATAGAGGAGAAACGGCATGCCGTCCGGTCGTCCAGTATAGTTCATCGGAAGAACAGCCGCCCTGCTAAGGCGGATGACTGCGGTTCGACTCCGCATACGGACGTAAAATTTGCCGGTAGTTTATGAAGAAAACACTTTCTCCTCATCAGGAAAGAGAAGCGAAAGCACGGTTTGTAGAGTAGCTCAACTGGCAGAGCATCAGATCCTCAATCTGGGGGTTGGCGGTTCGACTCCGCCCTGTACAACCTTACCGTTAGTTTATAGAAAACAGTATCACCAAAGATACAGAAGCGGAGAAATCCGTCCGGCAGGCGCACATAGCTCAGCGGTCAGAGCACCCGGCCTCCAAATCCGGGAGTACGAAGGTTCAACTCCTTCTGTGCGTTTTTGCTGATAGTTTAAGAATAAAACATCTTCCCAATGAAGAAGATACAGCGCAAGCGGTTCAGCACACGTGCATAGCTCAGGGGTCAGAGCTTCTGGTCGTCAACCAGAAAACGAGGGTTCAAATCCCTCTGCACGTTTTTCCGGTAGTTTCATTGAAAATATCGCTCCGATGGCGAAGAAACAGGTAAAAGCCTGTCCGGATGTCCGCATAACACAGGGGTTAGTGTCCCGTCTGCTAAACGGGGACGAGGGTTCAAATCCCTCTGCGGACATTTTATCGGTAGTTTATGAAAAACAGCGTTCCGATAACGCAGAAACGGGGAAACCCGTCCGATTGGCTCACATAGTTCAATGGCAGAACACCGCCCCGCAGTTGGTAGATGACGGTTCGATTCCGTTTGTGAGCTTTCTCCGGTAGTTTATTTTAAAACAGCATTCCAATGATGCAGAAACAGGTCAAATCCTGTCCGGTATGTCCGTATAGCCTAGGGGTCAGGGCGGCTGTTGTGCCACGGCAGAGAACGGCGGTTCAAATCCGCCTGCGGACATTTTGCACACATATTGTGTGCAGATAAAAATTATCGGTAGTTTATTTTAAAACAGCATTCCAATGATGCAGAAACAGGTCAAATCCTGTCCGGTATGTCCGTATCGTTCAGCGGTGAGGACGCTAGATGTGCCACTCTAGAGATGAGGGTTCAAGTCCCTCTGCGGGCATGTACATAGTTTTATTTTACTATAAAACCCATAAAAAAGCAAGTAGTTTCTGCAATAAAAAACGCCCTCCGGAATGGAGAGCGTTCTTTTTGTTGAAACTATGTCAGATTACTTGTTGTTGACAGCTTCCTTCAGGTTTTTGCCAGCCTTGAAAGCGGGAGCCTTGCATGCGGCAACGTCCTGCATTTCGCCGGTTCTGGGGTTCTTGCATTTCTTAGCGGCGCGTTCGCGAACTTCAAAAACGCCAAAGCCTGTGAGAGTAACTTTGTCACCGGCAACGAGAGCGTCTTTTACACTGTCGAAAACAGCATCAACGAAAACGCCAGCTTCTTTCTTGGACTTACCAGTTTTTTCGGCAACAGCCTGAATCAGTTCTGCTTTTTTCATAATATGAACTCCTCCAATAATAATTAATATACTAGTATTATAAACGATTTTCACCGATTTGTCAAGGAAATTCCGAAAAATCGGCATTTCTGTGCAAATTCACGGCAAAAGCGGCTTAATTTTGGGTAATATACTATATAAAATCCCGGAAAACCGTGGAATCAGGCATTATCAAGACCGTTTCTCAGGTCTTGGCAGAGTGCGGCGACATGAGGGAGAGCATCCTGCTGATATTCGCCGATTTGGTTAACGACGGCACTGCCAACGATAACGCCGTCACAGTAAGAACCCATTTTCTGAGCGGCTTCGCCGTTGCGGATGCCGAATCCGACACAGTAGGGGATTTTGGAATATTTTGCGATTTCGGAGAAGAAAGCATCAAAATCGGTGCTGAACTTATCGCGCATACCGGTGACACCGACGGAAGAAACGCAGTATAAGAATCCCTGCGCAGCAGAAGCAATTTTTCCGATACGTCCGGTAGAAGCCGGAGTGACAAGGCTGATATTATAGACATTGTTTCTTTCGGCGGCTTCTTGGAATTCGTCATGTTCCTCGAAGGGGAGGTCAGGGACGATAACGCCGTCAATGCCGACTTCGCGGCATTTATCGAAGAATTTATCTGTACCGGAGCGGAAGATAGTATTAGCATAGAGCATTAACAGCAGGGGCATATCGGTCTGCTTGCGGAGTTTTTCGACCATGTCGAAAACACTTTTCAGGGTAGTATGATAATCACGGAGGGAGCGGAGGCTTGCTTCCTGAATGACTTTGCCTTCTGCGATGGGGTCAGAGAACGGCACGCCGATTTCGATAATATCCGCGCCGTTTTTCTCCATTTCGAGGACGGCTTTTTCGGTGAGGTCAAGACCGCCGTCACCGGCTGCGATGTAAGTAATTAAAGCTTTTTTGTTCTGAGCTTTGAGCTGTTTGAATTTTTCATCGATTCGATTAGACATTTAAATTCACTCCTCTGTATCTAGCAATCTGCTGAACGTCTTTGTCACCTCTGCCGGAGAGGTTGATAATCATAATCTGGTCTTTCTTCATAGTGGGTGCGATTTTGAGGGCAGCGGCTACGGCATGAGCGGATTCGACAGCCGGGATGATGCCTTCGGTTCTGGAGAGGTATTCAAAAGCCTGAACGGCTTCTTCGTCGGTGATGCTGATATAATCAGCGCGTCCGGTCTGATGCAGATAAGCATGTTCAGGACCGATGCCGGGATAGTCAAGACCGGCAGAAATGGAGAAGACAGGAGCAATCTGCCCTTCGTCATTCTGGAGAAATACAGATTTCATGCCGTGGAAAATGCCTAAATCGCCTTTGGTGAGAGTAGCGGCATGGAATTCGGTATCTGCGCCTTTGCCGCCTGCTTCTGCGCCGACGAGCCGGACGGAAGTATCCGGAATGAAGTCATAGAAGATACCCATAGCATTGGAACCGCCGCCGACACAGGCGACAACGCAGTCAGGAAGCTTGCCTTCGGCTTGAAGAATCTGCTGTTTGGCTTCTTCGCCGATAATTTTCTGAAAATCGCGCACCATAGTCGGATAGGGATGAGGACCCATAACAGAGCCGATACAATAGAAAGTTGTGGCGATATTGGTAGCCCAGTCGCGCATGGCTTCGTTGATGGCATCTTTCAGGGTAGCCGTACCGGAATCGACACCGGTAACCTTTGCGCCGAGCAGTTCCATTCTGTAGACGTTGAGAGCCTGACGCTCCATATCTTCGCGCCCCATATAGACTTCACATTCCATATCGAAATAAGCGCATACAGTCGCAGTAGCGACACCGTGCTGACCTGCACCGGTTTCCGCGATAACGCGTTTTTTGCCCATTTTTTTGGCGAGGAGAACCTGACCGAGCGCGTTGTTAATTTTATGAGAACCTGTATGGTTCAAATCTTCGCGCTTGATGTAGATTTTCGCGCCGCCGAGGTCTTTGGTCATTTTATCGGCGTAGTACAGCAGAGACGGACGGAACGCATAATTATGATACAAGTCCTGTAATTCTTTGAGGAATTCGGGGTCTTTGCTGTATTTTTCGTAAGCCTCCTGCAATTCAGAGACTGCATTCATGACAGTTTCGGGGACGTACTGACCGCCGAAATCGCCGAATCTTCCGATTTTGCTCATAAATAAAATCCTTCTTTCTTGGTTAGTTTCTGATAATCTGGATAATTTCTCTGATTTTGTGAATATCTTTATATTTGTCAGTTTCGACGTTGCTGGAAACGTCTATACCGAACGGCTGAACTTCTCTGACCGCATCGGAAACATTTTGAGCTGAAATGCCTCCGGCGAGGAAAAACGGTTTTTCCGGATGGTTTTCCCTGATGATATCCCAGGGGGCAAGCGTTCCTGTTCCGCCTTGACTGACTGTGGAAAAGCTGTCAAGAACAAGCTTGTCAACCGGGAGAGCGTCAGCTTTCTGAATATCTTCGGGAGTGCGGACGCGGACGGCTTTCCAGATTTCGCCGTGAAAGATATTTTTCAGTTCGCGGATATAGTGAATATCTTCCTCACCGTGGAGCTGAATCACGTTTAATTCTTCGTGATAGGCACATTTTTTGAGTTCTTCAATAGGCTCATTGACGAAAACGCCGACGGTCTGAATTTTTTTATCGAGATAAGATTTCAGCTCATAGAAAGTTCCCATAACAATACTTCTGCCGAAACCGCCGGAGAGGATAAATCCTGCATAATCCGAGGGATACTGGTTCAGCATCTGTACATCTTCGCGCCGTCTGATACCGCAGATTTTAATTTTTGTATTCATGCAGTACCCTTTCTGAGCTGATGAAGCGTTTCAGTAATGTTGTCACTTCTCATGAGGGTTTCGCCGATTAAGACAGCATCCGCGCCGTTTTTCTGAACAGTGAGCATGTCAGCATTGTTCTTGATTCCACTTTCCGAAACCAGAAGCTGACCGGGCTGTCTCATAGAAGCGAGTTCAGCAGTGGCGGAGAGATTGACTTCAAACGTTTTAAGATTCCGGTTATTGACACCGACAAGCTTCGGATTGAGCTGTTGAACAGTTTCCATTTCTTCGCGGGTATGGACTTCGATAAGGCAGTCAAGCCCTAAAGAATGGGCTAAGTCGAAATAGCTTTTCATTCTGGAAAATTCAAGAACGGCGGCGATTAACAGCACCGCAGAAGCTCCGAGATATTTTGCTTCATAAATCTGATATTCGTCGATAACAAAATCTTTTCTCAGGATAGGAATCTTGACAGTATTTGCAATATTTTTGAGATATTCGCTGTTTCCCTGAAAGTAGTGTTCTTCGGTCAGGCAGGAAATGCAGTCTGCTCCGGCGGATTCGTATTCTTTTGCGAGTTCGGCGGGATGAAAGTCCGGACGGATTAAGCCTTTGGAGGGGGAAGCCTTCTTGACTTCGCAGATGCAGGAAAGACCGGATTTGCTTAAAGCCTGAATAAAGCCGGGCTTTTGCGGAGCATGTTCGGCGAGGTTTCGCATTTCTTCAGGAGAGATGCGATTTTTTTCGGCAGTAAGCTGAACTTCTCTTTGTTTGCAGATTTCGTCTAAAATCATGGGATTACTCCATTTCGTTGGTGAACTTGACGAATTCGTCGAGTTTTGCGAGAGCAGAGCCGTTATCGATGACTTCGGCAGCTTTTGCGATACCGTCTTTAAGAGTATCAGCAACACCGTAAGTATAGAGAGCGGCACCGGCATTCATGAGGACAATATCACGTTTCGCACCTGTGACAGAGCCGTCGAGGATGCCTCTGGTAATCTGTGCATTTTCGGCAGGAGTACCGCCGACGATTTCGGACTTATCATAGCGTTTCAGACCGAATTCTTCGGGGGAGATTTCGTAAGTTTTGAAGGAATCGCCGTTGACTTCGGTCACGGTAGTGGAATCAGAGACGGAAATTTCGTCCATGACATCATTACCGAAAACAACCATAGCGCGTTTGATACCGACTTGCTGGAGAACTCTTGCCATGATTTCTGTGAGGGATTTTTCATAAACGCCGAGAACGATATAATCAGCCTTAGCCGGATTGGTAAGAGGTCCCAGAATGTTGAATACGGTTCTGACACCGAGCTGACCGCGGACAGGACCTACAAAACGCATACTTGCGTGATAACTCTGCGCGAACAGGAAAGATAATCTGGTCGTATCAAGGCAGGCTTTTGCCTGTTCGGGTTTGGAGGCAATTTTCACGCCGAGTGCTTCGAGAACGTCAGCCGCACCGCTTTTGCTGGAAACGCTGCGGTTGCCGTGTTTTGCGACTTTTGCGCCGGCGGCGGCAGCAACGAAAGCGGAAGTTGTGGAAATATTGAAAGAAGCGCACTGGTCGCCGCCTGTGCCGACGATGTCGATGCTGTCTGTTTCATCGGGAACGAGGCTTGCTTTGGCTCTCATGCCTTTGGCGAATCCGGCGATTTCGTCGGGAGTTTCGCCTTTGGTAGCGAGTGCAGTAAGGACAGCGGCAATCTGGAGCTGAGTCGCCTGACCGCTCATGAGCATATCCATACAGTCTTCAGCTTCCTGAATGGTGAGATTCTGGTTCTGCATGAGTTTGCTGTAATAGGGTTTGAGGTTCACTTTTTTGGGTTCAGGTTCAGCAGGGAGAATGCCGGCAGCAATCAGGAAATTACGGAGAATCTGTTTGCCGTCAGGAGTGAGGACGGATTCCGGATGGAATTGCAGACCATAGGTCGGATGTTCGTTATGTGCAACAGCCATGACCTGACCGTTTTCATCGAGTGCGATAACGCGGAGACAGTCGGGAAGGGAAGTTTCATCTGCAATCAGAGAATGATAGCGTCCGGCAGTAAAGGGAATAGGTACATGACGGAACAGGGGATGTTTTTCCTCGAAGCGGATTTGACTGGATTTTCCGTGCATGAGCTGATGCGCCGGGATAATCTTTCCGCCGAAAGCCTGTACAATGGACTGATGACCGAGACAAACGCCGAGAATCGGGATTTTTCCGGAAAATTCCCGGATAGTATCTACAGAAATTCCGGCGGAATCGGGATAGCCGGGACCCGGAGAAATGAGGATAGCTTCGGGGGTGAGGGTTTTGATTTCCTCGATTGTGATTTCATCATTGCGCTTGACCAGAATATCGGGATGCATTTCGCCGAGGTACTGGCAGAGGTTGTAAGTGAAAGAGTCATAATTATCAATAATCAGAATCATGATTGTCTGGCCTCCTTGATAGCGTTCAGCATAGCTTTGGCTTTATGGGTAGTTTCAGCGAATTCTTTTTCGGGGTCGGAATCAGCGACGATGCCGGCACCGGCTTGAATATAGGCTTTTCCGTTGCGGAAGAGGACGGTTCTGATGGCAATGCAGGTATTCATATCGCCGTTATAGCCGAAATAGCCGACAGTTCCGCCGTAGAGACCGCGCTTTTTATTTTCGAGTTCGTCGATGATTTCCATCGCGCGGACTTTTGGTGCGCCGGAGAGCGTGCCGGCAGGGAGAACAGCTTGCAGAGCATCGAGGGGCTTGCATTCAGGGCGGAGCTTGCCTTTTACGTCGGAGACGAGATGCATCACTTTTGAATAGCGTTCGACATACATGAAGTCGGTCACTTCGACAGAGCCGTATTCGCTGACTCGTCCGAGGTCATTGCGACCCAAATCGACAAGCATAGTATGTTCTGCCTTTTCCTTTTCGTCAGCAAGGAGGGAGGCTTCCAGAGCCTTGTCTTCTTCGTGGGACTTGCCGCGCGGACGTGTTCCGGCGATGGGTTTGGTAGCGGCAGTGCCGTCATTGACTTTCACGAGCAGTTCGGGAGAAGCCCCGGCGATTTCGTAGTCTTTGGTTTTGAAGTAATACAGATAAGGAGAAGGGTTAGTCGCTCTCAGACGGCGGTAGACTTCAAAGCTGGACGGCGGATTTTCGATTTCAAATCTTTGAGAGAGGACGACCTGGAAAATATCACCGGCGAAGATTTTTTCTTTCGCCTGATTGACCATAGAGATATATTCTTCTTTGGTGACATTCGAGCCGACGCGGACAGCTGGTTCATCGTCCCGGAACTGACCGCGGCAGTGACAACTGTCGATTTTAGCGGCAATCTGAGCAGCACGGAGTTCAGCTTTCTTGTATTGGTTTTCGAGATTTTTGGAAGCATCCAGATTGATGATAACAATCGCATTGCTGTTGAGGTGGTCATAAGCGACTAACTCATCATAGCCGAACAGATGAATATCAGGCATCTGGATGTCATCTTCGGGGATATTGGTTAATTTTTTCTCAGTATATCTGACGGCATCATAAGCGAAATAGCCGATAAGCCCGCCTGTAAAATAGGGGAAGTCCTCAATTTTCGGGGAAGTTCTGGCATCGAGGGCAGCCTGTAGTCTGGCGAACGGCTTTTCTTCGGTAACCGTTTCGCTCACGCCGTTGACGGTGATATGCATCTGTGCGCCCTGAGCGCGGATTTCCTGAGCAGGATGGAAGCCGACGAAAGAATATCTGTCCCATTGCGTGCCGTTGTTGACGCTTTCCAGAAGGAAAGCATTTTCCTCGCCTTCGGACAAGGCAGTATAGATGCTGATAGGGGTTCTGTGGTCAGCGGGGAATGTGAAGAAGACCGGAATTGCGGTATAATTTTTCGCAAGTTCCCTGACCTCTTCCAGTGACGGAAACAACATGATTGAAATCCTCCTTGATAGTTTCATATTTTGGTAAAAACGGTATAAAAAAAGCCAATCCTCCCAATACTATGGGACGATTGACCGTTGTGCCACCCAATTTCAGATAATTTGATAACAAATTATCCCTTTTTCCGGATACTGACATATCCTGCCTTTGTAACGTAAGGCACACGGCGCAGGATACTGAAAAAATTCTCCCTTGCTCCTCACAGACCCATTCACCTCACAGCATATGTACCGCATTTTCACCAGCCGGCGGCTCTCTGAACACTGTGTTATGAAGTTACTTACTTCTGCTCTTCGGATTTGCATTTTTAAAAACTAAGATGATTATAGCATATCCGGAGGCATTTGTCAAGAGTTTTTTTGAAAAAAATTAAAAATATTTTTCAGAAACCACTTGCCATTTCTGAATAAAAATGGTATAATAACTAAGAGCGTATCTGTTTTTTGAAAATACTGATATGAGAATAAATAAAAAACAAAAAGAAAGGGTAATCTGAATCATGAGTAAAGCCGCAGCAATACGACATCCGCATACTGCCTCACGCGAACGGGAAAAGCCGGAAAAGAGGGATTATGTAATCTGGGTCAAACGGATATTGTCACTGCTCAGTCCGCTGTACTGTGCGTTTATCGTATTTTTTGCATATCATTCTGTATTTTTCAAGCTGGAGCTGATTGATGCAACCAGAGCCTGTATGGTGGTAGCAGGAGTTTCGGTGCTGGCACTGGCGGTCATGCTGTATACGAGACAGCAGCTTCTGACGAAGTTATGCAGTCTGATTATGCTTCCGGCGATGGTATTTCCGATTCTGATATATTTCGGACAGTGGGGCGTCCTGCTGCCGCCGATGATAGTTTCATTAGTGATTTTCTTTCTGTCCGGGTTCAGCGAAACCGCCAAGACCGTGTGGGGAACCATCTTTCTGTTGATTTACTTACTCGGTGCATTGGTATATTTTCTGGTCACGTCGATGTTCGCGCCGTCAACGGTGACGACACTGGTACAGGAAGGTGTTTCGCCGTCGGGGCTATATCGTTATGAAATTTATAACACGACGGACAGTTCCAACGGCAGTACAAAAATTGCAATGGAAAGCAATACGATGGATGAAGTCTATTATCATCTGTTCTGGTTCAAAATCAGGGGGCTTTCACATGATGTCGTGATAGAGCGACCGCTCAGAGACCCGGCAGACATCGAAATCACCTGGGAGACAAAAAGCCGTCAGGACATCACATCCGATTTGGAAGCTATCTCTGAAAACATTCAGGTTACACTGACTGACGCACAGATGGACATGCTCGGCAGGGATGCCTATCAGGTGACATTCAATAACGGCGAAGTGCTTTCCATGAAGCAGGCGGATTATCATCAGACAGTCATTGCCCTGGGTGCGAAGGAACAGGAAGTCCTTAAGACAGACAAGACAGAACTGAAACTGGACGGTCTGAGCGATAATGCAAAAAAGAAACTCGGCATTACTGTGGAAGACTTCAAGACAGTAAAACTCACGGATTTGACAGATGAAGACCTTGTGACACTCGGCATTCCGGAAGAAGGCGATGTCATGTATTATAACGGCAAAGTGGTATTCCGGTATTATATCGCAGTTCTGGAACAATATTTTGATATTTCCAAACAGGAAATCACGCTTCTGCAATAATCAATAAAAGCCCGTTCGCTGTGAACGGGCTTTTTGCTGTTATGCTGTCAGGTCAGTTACCAGACCGACAATATATTTCATGAGCGTGAGAGAATCAGAAGAATCCGGCTTTTCGTTGCCGTTGAAGTCAATTGCTTTCAGCTGTGCATCTGTGAGCTGTTCTTTGCCAAGAATAGCTTTATTGATGGTGATAACATCCAGAATATCGACTTTTCCGCTGCCGTCAGCGTCGCCGGGGAGGAGTTCTTCTGATGTGGTTTCTGTTTCGGTTTCAGTCGGTTCTGTTTCTGTAGGAATTTCGGCATCTAAATCCACGAAAATGCAGTCATTTTCTTCTGCATAGGTTTGAGCGGCTGTGCCGGCATAGCCATAGATTGTGAAATCAAAATCATATTTGTATGCTCCCCAGTTATACCCATAGGAAAAGGCATGATTTCCGATACTTTTAACCGAACTTGGAATTGTTACTTCTTTCAGCTTTTCACAACCCAGAAATGCGTCTTCTCCGATGCTTTTTATAGAATCCGGAATTGTGACTTTTTCCAGAAGTTTACAATTTTGAAATGCCCTTTCCGGAATACTGGTAACAGAAGCAGGAATCGTAAATTCTTTGATACTGGTATTAGTAAATGCACCATTTCCAATAGATTTTACAGAATCCGGAAGATTGATTTCAGAAAGGCTGGTGCAGTTTACAAATGCACTGAATTCAATTATTTTTACACTATCGGGAATTTCTACCGATACCAGTTGTGTACACTCCGAGAACAAACCGGCACTTAAAGTAGAAAGAGAGGAAGGAAGTTTTATTTCTGTCAAACTAGTACAGCCTGAAAAAGCACTGCCCCCAATTTTGGAAACATTGTCAGGGATGGAAACAGCAATTAGATTTGTACAATTCAAAAATGCAGAATTATCAATAGAAGTTACAGTATCAGGAATAGAAATATCTGTAAGGGAAGTGCAGTTGCAAAATAAAAAGGCTTCAATTACAGAAAGAGAGGAGGGAAACTTTATTTCTGTTAGGCTGGAACAATCTTCAAAAACACTAGTCCCTATTGTCTCTACAGAATCAGGCAGAATCATTTCTGTCAGATTGGAACAGTTACGAAAAGCCTCTTTTTCGATTGTTGTAATGGAATTCGGCAGTGTTATATTGGAGATAGTCTTGCCGTTAAAAGCATATCTTGCGATACATGTAACGGGAGTGTTTTCAATTTCTGCCGGAACAGCAACAATGCTTTTTGAACCTTCATAGCCTGTAATCGAAACGTATTCATAAACAATATTTGTTTTTATTTTTTCTCCGGTTTCTGCGCTGTATTCTTCATCATAAGTACCATAAATTTCATAGGCAATACCATCTTCTGTTACACCTTCTGTAATTTTTCCGCTTGTCTGAGCAGAAGCATAAATTGCACTGAAATTTTCTGCGGGAAGCACCGGAACAACAGCGCACATCATTCCCAGTGCAGAAATAAAAGCAAGCATTTTTTTCATAAAAATTTCTCCTTGATTTAGTTTTCAACTTTTCAACACTGATTCCGCCTTTTTCAACGTTGAAATGTTGATAATTCTATTATACACAAAAAAAAAAAATACAACCCCTTCCGGAAAATCGATACAAAAAATTCATAAAATTTATAGGCTTTCACAAATTCGCCTGTGATTTTTTGGAAAAAATGACAGCCTGTTTTCTTCTCCGGAAATTTTTTGAATTTTATCAGATTTGCATATTTTTTTACAGAAACTGCCTTGACATTTAGCAGAATCTGTGATAAAATGAATATATATTTAATTGATTCAGGAGGATGAATTATGAGTGAATTTTTCAAAAACATCAAGAAAATCCCGTATGAAGGCAAAGGTTCGGATAATCCGTTAGCATTCAAGTACTACAATCCGGATGAAGTTGTCGCCGGCAAACCCATGAAAGAACAGCTGAAATTCGCGCTTTCGTGGTGGCATACCATGGGCGGCGACGGAACAGATATGTTCGGTGTCGGTACAGCCGATAAAACCTGGGGACAGTCCGACCCGGATGCAAGAGCCATCGCCAAAGTAGATGCTGCTTTCGAGATTATGGACAAACTCTCTATCGAATATTACTGCTTCCATGACAGAGACTTATCTCCGGAATATGGCTCTTTAGCAGAAACCAACGAAAAACTCGACAAAGTTACCGATTATATCGCTGAACGCCAGAAAGCTGACCCCTCTAAAAAACTCCTCTGGGGTACTGCAAAATGCTTCGACCATCCGAGATATATGCACGGTGCAGGCACTTCCCCGAGTGCGGATGTATTCGCTTATGCAGCGGCTCAGATTAAGAAAGCCATCGAAGCCACTGTAAAACTCGGCGGCAACGGCTATGTATTCTGGGGAGGCCGTGAAGGTTATGAAACTCTGCTCAATACCAATATGGGCTTAGAACTCGATAATATGGCGCGTCTCATGACCATGGCGAAGGATTACGGCAGAAAAATCGGCTTCAAGGGCGATTTCTATGTAGAACCCAAGCCCAAGGAACCGACCAAGCATCAGTATGACTTCGATTCTGCGACAGTAATCGGCTTCCTGAACAAGTACAATCTCCAGAATGATTTCAAACTCAATATTGAAGCCAATCATGCAACACTGGCACAGCACACGTTCCAGCATGAACTGAGAGTTGCCAGAGTGAACGGCATGTTCGGTTCGATTGATGCCAATCAGGGTGATACACTGCTCGGCTGGGATACTGACCAGTTCCCGACAAATATCTATGATGCGGCTCTTTGTATGTATGAAGTTCTGAAAGCAGGCGGATTCACAAACGGCGGCTTAAACTTCGACTCCAAGGCAAGAAGAGGTTCTTTCACTCCGGAAGATATTTTCTATTCCTATATCGCCGGTATGGACACCTTCGCACTCGGTCTGAGAATCGCTGACAAGATGATTTCTGACGGCAGAATTGATAATTTCGTGGCTGACAGATATGCAAGCTGGAATTCCGGCATCGGTGCGGATATCATCAGCGGAAAGGCTACTCTCGAAGACCTCGAAAAATACGCACTCGAAAAAGGCGAAGTTACCGCTTCTCTGACAAGCGGCAGTCAGGAAAAACTTGAAAGTATCCTGAATAATATCATGTTTAATCTTTAATTTATATTAATAAAAACGCTCTCCGGACGGAGGGCGTTTTTTTGCTTTCATATCAGAAATCAGATATCAGGCTGACAGTAAATGACAGTTTGCTGTCAGTCTGTATCATATTACGGAGCAAAGTCATTATCTGGTGACAAAGTTCTGTTTCGTTCTGACCGCTGAAATATAGAATCAGATTATCATCCAAATCGGCTTCATTGTCGGATGTTTCAAATTCCAGTCCGGCAATCTGACTGACAAGATAATCATCAATTTCGGATTGAAGATTCAGAAGTTTTTCGATATCCAGAAATTCATGATTGTTATGGGAAAACTGCACTTTAATCATGATTCTGCCCTTTGAGATTTTCTCTGAGCCGTTTCTTGATTCCCTTGATAATCTGTTCACGCGCCTGCACAGCCGTTTCTTTCTCCACAGGCTTGACATCTTCCAGAGGGTAGGGAATGCCCAGTTCATGATATTTCGTCTTTCCCATATCATGATAGGGGAGAACATCCAGAGCTTTCAGCGTTTTCAGTCCGCCGATAAAATAGCCGAGCCGGGTTTGTTCTTCTTCGCCGTCCGTCCATCCCGGCACGATAACATGCCGAATCCAGACCGGAATGTTCTTCTGACTGAGATATTCCGCAAAGGCAAGAATATTTCTGTTTGAATGCCCTGTTAATTCTTTATGCTTTTCATCATCAATATGCTTGATATCGAGCATTACCAAATCCGTGACGGATAGCAGCTTGTCATACTTTTCCGGACAGACCGGATTAAAACAGATTCCGGAAGTATCGAGACAGGTGTGAATTTTCTTCTGCTTCGCGAGCGTGAATAATTCTGTTAAAAATTCCATCTGTAGCATCGGTTCTCCGCCGGTTGCCGTGATGCCGCCGTTCCGGTAGAATGCTTTATTATGCTCATAAGCCTGAATCAGTTCTTCGGCAGTCATGAGCGTGCCTGTTCCGGCTTCCCATGTGTCCGGATTGTGACAGTATAAACACCGCATCGGACAGCCCTGAAAAAATATGACAAACCGTACTCCGGGACCGTCTACCGTTCCGAACGAGTCTGTTGAATGAATATGTCCCTGCATGAAAATCCCTTCTTTCCTGATAATTTCAGAGATACAGAATAACCCGGCTGAAAAGCCGGGTTTCTGTATGCATGATAAAGTGATAACTCAGATTTTGTCATGAAATGTTCTGGAGATAACGTCATCCTGCTGTTCTTTTGTCAGCTTGATGAAGTTGACTGCATAACCGGATACACGGATTGTCAGCTGAGGATATTTTTCCGGATGCTTCTGCGCATCAAGAAGTGTTTCTCTCGTGAATACATTGACATTCAGGTGATGTCCGCCCTTACTTACATAACCGTCGAGCAGTTCCACCAGATTGTCAACCTGCTGGTCATTCTGAATTTCTGCCATGATAAATTCCTCCTTAAATAATTAATTAAAGTTCCCCGTTATCCGGTTCTTCGGATTCTTCATCCTCCTGATAATCAGGGTCTTCGTCATCAAAATTCTGTACTGCACATGCGCCGAGTTTCGGATTGCATTCCGTGCTGTTTACAGTCTGGACTTTCGTCTGTTCGCCGATATCCAGATTGATATGCTGGCTTCCGGACGCGGCGAGCGCGTCCAGAAGTGCAACTAAATCATCAGCCTGCTGATTCAGATTTTCGGAATCTTCAGGATTAGTTGTTTTCTTCGTCGGATTCATTTGCAGCCTCCTGTGCGAGACGGTCAATATCGAGGTCACCTGCAAAGATTCTGGTATTCTTGCCGAGTGCATCCGGAATAATCGAGAACGTATTCGAGATGCCGTCCTGTGCATGACGGAACGGAAGCTTTGCAACGGAACTCAGGGAAGCGACTGCACCGTGAGTATCTCTGCCATGCATCGGGTTTGCGCCCGGTGCAAGCGGAATGCCCTGCTTTCTGCCGTCCGGAGTGTTGCCGGTCTTCTTGCCGTATACGACATTGGAAGTAATTGTCAGAATGGACATCGTCGGCACACCGTCTCTGTAGGTGTGATGCTTTCTGATTTTGTCCATGAAGGTTCTCACGATATTGACAGCAATCTGGTCTACTCTGTCATCATCATTGCCGTATTTCGGGAAGTCGCCTTCGATTTCGTAGTCAACAACCACATTCTTTGTCACACTGATAACATTTCCGGCTTTGTCCTTGACTTCGATATCTTTACGAATCGGCTTTACTTTTGCATACTTGATGGCACTCAGGGAGTCAGCCACAACGGACAGTCCTGCAATACCGGTTGCAAAATATCTCTTGACATCGCGGTCATGCAGTGCCATCTGAACTCTTTCATAGCTGTATTTGTCGTGCATGAAGTGGATAACATTCAAAGTATTGACATACAGTCCGGCGAGCCATTCCATCATATCGTCATATTTTTCCATGACATCGTCATAATCCAGAACATCGCCTTCAACAGGTCTGTATTTGGGTCCTACCTGTACGCCGAGTCTTTCATCCACACCGCCGTTGATAGCGTAAAGCAGGCACTTTGCCAGATTCGCTCTTGCACCGAAGAACTGCATTTCCTTGCCGACTCTCATAGAAGATACACAGCAGGCAATCGCATAGTCATCGCCGTGGATCACTCTCATCATATCGTCATTTTCATACTGGATGGAACTGGACTTGATAGACATCTTCGCACAGAATCTCTTGAAGTTAATCGGCAGTCTGGTTGACCACAGAATTGTCATATTCGGTTCCGGAGCAGTTCCCAGATTGTTCAGTGTGTTCAGATAGCGGAATGAATTCTTTGTGACCATGTGCTGTCCGTCTACAGAAACACCGCCGATGGATTCTGTTACCCATGTCGGGTCGCCGGAGAACAGAGAATTATATTCCGGAGTTCTTGCAAACTTCACCAGACGCAGCTTCATGATAAAATGGTCAATTAATTCCTGTGCTTCGGATTCTGTAATCAGACCCTTTTCCAGGTCGCGCTGAATATAGATATCCAGGAAAGAAGAAGTCCTGCCGATGGACATTGCTGCACCGTTCTGTTCCTTGACAGCTGCCAGATAGCCGAAATACAGCCACTGTACCGCTTCTCTGGCGTTTGCTGCCGGACGGGAAATATCAAAACCATAGATTTCGCCGAGCTTCTTCAGGTCTTTCAAAGCGTTAATCTGTTCGGAAAGTTCTTCACGCAGACGAATATTTTTAGAAGTCATACGAACGAAATGTGTTGCCTTCTGGTGTTCCTTGTCTTCAATCAGCATATCAATGCCATACAGTGCCACACGTCTGTAGTCACCGATGATACGTCCTCTGCCGTAAGCATCCGGCAGACCGGTCAGAATTGCCGCATGTCTTGCAAGTTTCATTTCAGGAGTATAGGCATCAAATACACCCTGATTGTGTGTTTTTCTGTATTTTGTGAAAATTTCAACGACTTCCGGGTCAACTTCATAGCCGTATTCCTTACAAGCCTGCTGTGCCATACGGATACCGCCGAACGGCTGGAGCGAACGCTTGAAAGGCTTGTCTGTCTGGAAACCGACAATCTTCTCCAAATCCTTGTTCAGATAACCGGGTCCGTGAGAAGTAATTGTAGAAATAATCTTGGTGTCCATATCCAGAACACCGCCTGCCTCACGTTCCTGACGAGATAAATCCATCACCTGTTCCCACAGTTTTGTTGTTGCCTCTGTCGGACCTTCGAGGAAGCTTTCGTCCCCGTCGTAAGGTGTAATATTCTTGTGAATAAAATCGCGGACATTGACAGAAGTATTACTCCATCTTCCCGGCTCGAAGCCTTCCCATTCAGGTGCAAAGTTTTTGAACATAAATGACATCTTCCTTTCCAGTATGAATGATTGATACATTCTTTCTTTACTCTTTTATCATACTACTTTTTGCAGACTTTGTCAAGGTTTTGTCAATCATGAGTATGATATTTTTTTAACATTCGTTGAGTGTTCACATAATTTTTCCCCATTTCATGATAAAATCCGTATAAACTGCATTTTCCTGCCAGTGTTTGACAGGTTAACTCCTGCTAATCAGTATACAGGAAAATGCTGAACAAATCAATCTTTTTTAATTTCTGAATTGTGAACATATTTTTTTTATTTTTTTACTGTATTTTCTGCTAATTTCCGGTTTTTACGCATATACTCTAAAGAATTCTCGATTTTGTTCAGAGAAAACTGAAACAGGAGTGAAGATTATGTACACAAACGACAGAGCCGTCATGCTGGGTACCTATATTCTGGAACATCAGGCAACGGTACGCGCGGCGGCGAAGAAATACGGTATTTCCAAAAGTACCGTACACAAGGACGTGAGCGAGAGGCTGCCTTACATACAGCCCGAACTCGCCGGGCAGGTACACGCCGTACTCCTCAAAAATAAACAGGAAAGACATATCCGCGGCGGCATGGCTACCAAAAAGAAATATGCACAGCTCCGCCAGGCACATGATAAATCAGAAAATTCATAAATATTATTCCGGAAGGGCGCGGATTTTTTCTGCACCCTTCCGGAATTTTTTACTTCTGCATCTTGCAAAATCAATGATTTTGTAGTATAATAAGATTATCAGTCTGAAAGGGGATTATTGTTTTGACTGTATTTGAAAAAATCTATGAAATTGTAAAACAGATTCCGGAAGGAAAAGTCGCCACTTACGGCATGATTGCACAGCTTGCCGGAAATCCGCGCTGGGCGCGTGTGGTCGGCTATGCACTGCATGTCAACCCTGAACCCGGTGTGATTCCCTGTCACAGGGTCGTCAGCCGGACAGGCAGTCTTTCTCCGGCGTTTGCATTCGGCGGCGAAAACCGGCAGAAACAGCTGCTGCTCAAAGAGGGCGTTTCGTTCCAGGAAGACGATAAAGTCAATCTGGAACGCTGTCTCTGGAACGGTCTGAAAGAGGGAGAAACACCGTGACAGCGCGTGAAGTTCTGAAGCAGTGCTTCGGCTATGACAGTTTCCGGAACGGTCAGGCAGAACTAATTTCGCATATCCTGAACGGTCAGGATGTGTTCGGCATTATGCCGACCGGCGCAGGAAAATCCGTCTGCTATCAGCTTCCGGCTCTCATGATGCGCGGGATGACGATTGTCATTTCTCCGCTGATTTCGCTCATGATTGACCAGGTCAGCGCACTCCGGGCAAACGGCATTCCGGCTGCCTGTCTTCACAGCATGATGGACGGAGATGCCTGTAAAGACGTTCTGCGGCGCGTCTACAACCGGGAAATCAAAATTCTCTACACTGCGCCGGAACGCCTGGAAACTCCCAGTCTCCGGCGGATTGCCGAAGAAGTTCCTATTTCTATGGTAACTGTAGACGAAGTCCACTGCGTTTCCCAATGGGGACAGGACTTCCGTCCCGGATACCTGAAAATTCCGGATTTTATCAGCTGTCTGCCCCGCCGTCCGGTTCTCAGCGTTTTTACCGCCACTGCCACCAAAGAAGTCGCTGACGATGTCCGGAATCTTCTGCATCTTCGTCAGCCGTTCTGTCTGACAACCGGATTTAACAGGGAAAACCTCTATTTTGCAGTGCAGCGTCCGCGTGACAAATTTCAAGCCCTTCTTGATTTCCTGAAACAGCATCCCGGAAAAACAGGCATTATCTACTGTATTTCCCGGCGGCTCGTCGAACAGGTCACGGAAGAACTCTGCCTTGCCGGAATTCCGGCTGTCCGCTATCACGCCGGACTGACCGATGAAGAACGCCAAAGAAATCAGAACGATTTCATTTATGATAAAGTCCGCCTGATTGTTGCAACCAATGCCTTCGGCATGGGTATCGACAAGCCGGATGTCAGCTTTGTCATTCATTACAATATGCCGAAAAATCTTGAAAGCTATTATCAGGAAGCCGGAAGAGCCGGACGCGACGGCAGTCCGGCAAACTGTATTCTGTTCTATGACGGCGGTGATATCCGCATCAATCAGTTTTTGATTGATAATTCCGGCGAAAATCCACAGATTGACCAGAAAACCAGAGAACTGCTCCGGCAGAAGGACAAGCAGCGGCTCCGCATTATGCAGAAATACTGTACAGATGATGCCTGTCTGCGGCATTATATGCTTTCTTATTTCGGCGATACCGCCCCTGCCGTCTGCGGAAATTGCAGCTTTTGTCAGACAAACTGCGAACAGAAAGACATTACCCTCGAAACACAGAAAATTATTTCCTGCATCTATCATCTGCAAGAGAAAAATTTATCCTTCGATGCCAAATCCCTGACACAGATTCTCCGCGGAAGCAAAGCAAAAAAATATCAGGAGTATCATTTCAGTGATTCACTTTCCACTTACGGCATTATGAAAGAAATTCCGGAAACACAATGTCTTGAAATCATTCGCTTTCTCATCAGTCATTCCCTGCTTTCCGAAAAAGAAAACCTGCTGTACGTCAACCGCAAATCTGCACTCTTTCTCAAAGAGAAACAAAAACTCTCCATGCCGGTAAAGAAAATTTCCTTCCCGGCAGAATCTTCACAGCAAAAAGATAAAAATACCGGTACTGACGAAAAACTGTTCGGACTCCTCGACCAGTGCCGTAATACTGTCGCACAAAAAGAACATCTGCCGCCTTATATCGTCTTTACTGATATGACTCTCCGGGATATGTGCCGGAAATTACCCGTTTCTGATATGGCATTCCTGAGCGTTTCCGGTGTCGGACGCGTCAAGCTCGAAAAATACGGCGATGCTTTTATGAATGTTATCCGAAATTATACCGCCCAGACCAGAAAGGATTGATTCTACTTATGATGGACATGATTCAGATTCTGACAGATGAATTTCAGGTCAGACCAGAACAGACAAAAAATGTTGTCGAACTCCTCGACGACGGTAAAACTGTCCCCTTTATCGCACGTTACAGAAAGGAAATGACCGGCGCACTCGATGACCAGACTATCCGCCGGATGGCTCTCCGCTTACAGGCTCTCCGCAATCTGGAAACCAGAAAAGAAGAAATCATCACCGCAATCGAAAATAAAAACGCCATGACTGACGAAATTATGCAGAACGTCGAAAAAGCCATGACGCTTGTCGAACTCGAAGACATCTACAGACCGTTCAAAGAAAAGAAACGCACCCGCGCTTCCGTCGCCCGCGAAAAAGGTCTTGCTCCTCTGGCGGAACTGCTCCTCGAACAGAATCCCGACAGCAATCCCCTCGAAATCGCAGAAGCTTACCTCTCCGAAGAAAAAGAAATTACTGATACACAATCTGCTCTGCAAGGCGCAATGGATATCATCGCCGAAACTATTTCCGATAATGCCAGTGTCCGCGCCGATATGCGCGATTTATATCAGCGATTCGGCACACTCGGCTGTGCCGGTACAGACAAAATCGAAGAAGACCCCGAACATGCTGCTGTGTATCAGGATTACTACGAATATGACAAACTCGTTCCCAGATTGCAGGGACATCAGATTCTCGCCATGCACAGAGGCGAAAAAGAAGGCTTCCTGAAAATCAATATCAATGCTTCTGAACTGCTCGCAGAACGTACCTGCACCAAACCTTACTTAAAAGATAATCAGTCCGCCGCTTCTGAATTCGTCCGCATGGCTGCCGCTGACAGCGCAAAACGCCTGATTATTCCTTCTACCGTCCGCGAAGTCCGCAATGCTCTCTTTGAAGATGCCTGCCAAAAAGCTATCAAAGTATTCGCTTCCAACCTCAAACAGCTCCTGATGCAGCCGCCGCTGAAAAATACTGTTACACTCGGTTTCGACCCCGGCTACAGAAACGGCTGTAAACTCGCCGTTGTAGACGGTATCGGAAAAGTTCTCGATACAGCAATTATTTATCCGACATTCGGAGACAGAAAAAAACAGGAAGCCGCCGAAACTGTCAAAAGACTCGTCGAAACCTATCAGATTACGGCTATCGCTATCGGGAACGGTACTGCTTCCAGAGAATCAGAAGCCTTTATCGCTGAACTCCTCCCGGAATTTTCCCATAAAGTCTCTTATATGGTCGTTTCCGAAGCCGGGGCTTCTGTCTATTCCGCTTCCGAACTCGCCGCCGAAGAATTCCCCGATTATGACGTTTCCCTCAGAAGTGCCGTTTCTATCGCCAGAAGACTGCAAGACCCCCTCGCCGAACTCGTCAAAATCGACCCCAAGGCTATCGGTGTCGGTCAGTATCAGCACGATATGCCCCAGAATGACCTGAAAACTGCCCTCGACGGCGTTGTCGAAGAATGCGTGAACGCTGTCGGCGTTGACCTGAATACCGCTTCCGTTCCGCTTCTCTCCCATATCGCCGGAATCAACAGCGCAGTCGCTAAAAATATCGTCAAGTACCGCGAGGAAAACGGCGCGTTCCGTAACCGTCAGGAACTCCTCAAAGTTCCCAAACTCGGCAAAAAAGCCTTTGAACAGTGTGCCGGATTTTTAAGAATCTCCGGCGGTTCTCAGCCGCTCGACAATACCGCCGTTCACCCCGAAGCCTACAAAGCCGCCGAAGCTCTGTTACAGAAATTCGGCTACTCTCTCGAAGATGCCGCCGCCGGAAAACTCGGCGCTCTCAACGAAAAAGTCCGTAAGTCCGGCGCGGAAACCCTCGCAAAAGAACTCGGTATCGGTGTCTATACCCTTAGCGATATGACCGAAGAACTCCGCAAACCCGGTCGTGACCCCAGAGATTTGCTCCCGCCGCCCCTCATGCGAAGCGGCGATGTCATGGAAATGGCTGACCTTAAACCCGGTATGAAACTTGTCGGCACTGTCCGGAATATCGTCGATTTCGGCTGTTTCGTCGATATCGGCGTTCATGAAGACGGACTTGTCCATATCTCCCAGCTGACAGATAAAAAATTCGTTAAGCATCCTCTCGAAGTCGTGAAAGTCGGCGATGTCGTCAATGTGACCGTTCTCGATGTTGACCTGAAACGCAAGCGCATCAGCCTGACTATGAAACCCCAGAAAGCATAAACAAATCAGGACTGCTGTATTTTCTGTACGGCAGTCCTGCATTTTTATTTCTTTAAAGATTCCAGTTTTTCTATTGCTTTTTGATAGCCTTGTTCTGCGGCTTGTACATACCATTTCAAAGCCTTTATCCAGTTTTTTTCTGTGCCTAATCCATATTCATAGCAGACAGCAAGAAAATATAATGCTTCCTGCAAGCCTTGTTCAGCGGCTTTCTGATACCAGTAAAATGCTTTTTGATAGTCTTTTTTTCCATTATAATAATAGTTGCCAATGCCATACATTGACTTAGCCAAGCCCTGTTCTGCCGCTTTCTGATACCAATAAACGGCTTTTTCAGGGTTCCTTTCTACACCTTTTCCATTTTCATAAAGCCACCCAACGGCGTGCTGTGCTTCTGCGTGTCCTTGTTCTGCGGCTTTCTCATACCAGTAAAATGCTTTTTGATAATCATTATTTTTCTTATACTGATAGCCGCGGTTATAAAGGTCTTTGGCGGATTCTTCCGGTATGAACTTCCGGAGTTCTTTTTCGGTTAAAGGGCTGAATGTCAGAATTTTCTGTTTCA
>DGUB01000141.1 GCA_002393815.1 Ruminococcus sp. UBA4321
ATGATTAGACTCCACCCCAATTATAGAATTATTATAACATACTTTTTTTAATTAGTCAATATATGGATTTCAATCTTGTTGAAATTCGACTCCTTGCCTAAAAATTACTGCATATTTCCAGTCATTTTTCACAAAAGCATAAATCAGCAGAACACTTGACAAATCTGTCGGATTCTGGTATAATATAAAAAATAAATTTTATGGGGGTATTCATCATGGAAGAAAAAAGAATTTTCAATCTGGGCAGCCTGACGCTTGATGAAATTTCGCGTCTGCTGGAACAGTATCTGAGTGTACAGAAGCATCTGACAACGCAGAAATTCGAGCTGGCTGACAGAATCGTGCTTCAGTGTGCAGACAGTGATTCCAACTGGAAGCAGTTCATCGGACTGGATGCGGCACTGACAATTGACATGACGGAAACCGGAAACAATACGCTGACCGTAAGCATCGGCAATGCGAAATGGCTTGATAAAGTCGGCGTGGCAGCTGTGGGGGCATTGTTCTTTAGTCCTCTGGTAGTGGTTGCCGGAATCGGAGCAGTCCGTCAGGCAGTTCTGCCGACAGAAATTTTCACATTTATCGAAGGCAAACTCGGCACAGCAAAGCAGAATTCCTATGTCAGAACACAGCCGTCATTTTTCTCACAGCCAGAAGAACCGGAAGAAACTGTCAGCTGTCCCTGCTGCGGCAGTGAAATGCCGAAAGACCATGCATTCTGTTCCAGATGCGGTACAAAATTATAATTTTCGGTATCAGAAAATTTTTCCGGAAAGCCCTGCGAAACAGGGCTTTTTTCGCGTCACAGCGAATAAAAAGCCGTGAATCGTCTATACTTATCAAAAAGATACAGGAAAGGCGGTTACGAGATTATGCAGACAATTATTTACTGTGACAGGCAGGCAGAGTGCGTTCCGGTGCAGAACTGTCCGGAAGCGCTGCTTCCTTTGTGCAATCTTCCATGGCTGGAATATCTGCTGCATTATATCGAACAGAAGGGATTTCAGAAGGCGGTACTGTTAGCGGCAGACGAGCGCGTCAGGAGACTAGTGGAAAGTATGCATTTAAAAATGCCGGTATATTATGCGCGGACGCTGGCGGCACTTCATGCGGATATGCCTGCACTGCTGCTCCGGCGGTTATGTGTGCCGGAATGGGATATGGGCGAACTGCTTTCACTTTGCAGTGACGGTGCAGTCAGGGTAATACAGGCAGACGGCACTCCGGCATATGCGGAACTGCATCCGCAGGGTTCTGTACTATTAGAGCCGGAGCGGACTGTGATGGCAGAAAATTCAGAATTCCGGCAGATTCACACGCCGTCCGAATACAGGCAGATACAGCAGAAATTATTAAAGTCTTCCGGAAAATTCCGCCGGACGCGAATCGGCGAAGGTTCGCGCATTGCAGAAACAGCAGTCATTGACGAAGAATCTATCATCGGCAATGACTGCATTATCGGCGAAAATGCGAAGATATCCGGTTGCAGTCTGGGGAGCGGTGTCCAGATTGGTGCGGATGTGATTCTGAAAGACTGTGTGATTTGCCGGAAAGCCCTGATTGATGCCGGAACGCATCTGGAAAACGCAGCTGTTCCGGAGAATACGGTACTTTGTCCGGATATGGGAACAGCACAAAGCCGGAAACATGCCGTTCTGCCGGAAGACGGCATCTGCGAGGGGCTTCCGAAATGGAACACGGCAGAAACGGCATTGAAAGCGGGTTCTGCCCTGACGGTACTGGGCGAAAGCATTCTGATAGGGTACAGTCATAAAAGTGCGGCAAGTCTGGCAGCAGCGGCGGCGGCAGGCGCGGCAGCACATGGGGCGGCGGTCTGGCTTGCCGGAGAATGTGCGCTTTCACAGCTGATATATCTTTCCGGGCTGACCTCCTGTCCGGTGATGCTCTGGATACAGGGGGAACGAGTGATTCAGCTGAAGCCTTTCGGAAAGGGTGGATTTCCGCTGACGGAACAGCAGGCAAACCGTGTCTGGCAGGCACTGGAAGCCGGAACTTGTTCGCATATTTTAAAGCCGGGCAGTCTGCATCATGCACAGGAATTTCATGCCTTATGGCTGGAATCGTGCCGGAAGCTTCTGCCGCCGCCGGAATTTGAAATCACAGTCAGCTGTGCCAATGCGGCACTCCGGACGGCGGCACAGGAATTATTTTCGGGCGGAACGGGACAGAGAATCACGCTTTCCCTGTCGGAAGACGGAACAAAAGTATCAGCATTTTCCTCCGAATCGGGGATGATACGGCACGAGCAGTTATTATTATTATCGCTTCTGTCGGTACGGGAGGAGAATCAGCCGTTAGCCGTTCCGGACAGTTTTCATCTGTCGGCGGAAAGTTTTGCCGAACAGTATCACGGCAGAATCATCCGGGTGCATGATGCCGGAGATATGGGCGCGGAATTATATCAGAAGCAGGGCATCTGCACGGACGGGATAAAATTATTCGCACATGTTCTGAGGGTACTGCATCAGCGGAAGCTGACTCCGGCACAGGCGGCGGCACTGCTTCCGGAACTTTGTACGGTACAGCATGAAGTAACTACTTCCCTGCCCCGTCAAAGTATCGAGCAGTTACAGCGTTCCAATCCAGACACGAGAATCAGCATCATGATGCCGCCGTACAGTAAGCTTGTGAAACTGCGTGTTCACGCGGATTCTGTAGAAACAGCCGCGGAAATCTGCGGATTCTGGGAGAAGAAGCTTCGGCTTCTGGAGTCGGAAGAAAACTAAAAGCCCGGCACAGGATTTTATAAATTTTATGAAAATTATCCAATTCTTTCCGGAACATTCTGCTGTACTCTTGACAAGAAGAAGAATTTCAGCTATAATAGAAATTAAGTATTGCAGGCTCTCTGAATTCAGGGAGGACGTTTTCTTGAAATATTTTTGATTTTTTGGCTGTATGCCTGAAATAAAGGAAAGCCGCGGGGCTTTCCGTACTTAGTCCGTACTGGCAGTATGTGAGCTGTCAGAGAAACAATAGCAAATGAGTTACTGCATTCTCCTTCTTCGCATGATTCCAGACATTTCTGTTTCCGATTCACCAGCAGTTCCATGTCAGGAAGGCAGCAATGCAGCATTTGTGCGTCACGAAATGAGGTAATAATTGAATACTCCAAACACACACAACAATCGCGGTCAGGGAGAAAACAAGCCGAAAAGATACGCTGTGACACAGCGTCCTGACCAGAAGCCTTTCAGACCCCAGAAAAAAAACAGCAGCAAGGCGCATGAACAGCACCGCGCGCCGGTGCGGATTATTCCGCTTGGCGGTCTGAATGAAATCGGCAAGAATATGACAGTATTTGAATGCAGCAATGATATGTTTATTCTGGACTGCGGGCTGGCGTTTCCGGATGCGGAAATGCCGGGAGTAGATATTGTCATTCCGGATTTTTCCTATGTAGAGCATCACAAGGATAAACTGCGCGGCATTGTCATCACGCACGGACATGAAGACCATATCGGCGGACTGGCGTATTTATTGAAGAAAGTGAATGCGCCTGTTTATGCGTCTGCAATGACAATCGGTCTGATTAAGCACAAACTGGAAGAACACGGCATTCTGAATAAAGTGCCGCTGTACGTCATGGATGCGAAAAAGACCATCAAGATGGGCTGTATGACTGTGGAATTTATTAAAGTGAATCATTCGATTCCGGGGTCTATGGGGCTGATTATCTACACGCCTGCCGGAGTGATGATACACACAGGAGATTTCAAAGTAGATTTTTCGCCGATAGACGGCGAGCGCATTGACCTGGGAAGATTCGGCGAACTGGGAAACAAGGGCGTTCTTGCGCTGATGGCAGATTCCACAAATGCGGAGCGTCCGGGCTATACACCGTCGGAAAGCAAAGTCGGCGCATCGTTTGAGAAGCTGTTTGCGAAAGCAGGAAACCGGCGGATTATTATCGCGACATTCTCGTCGAACATTCACCGCGTACAGCAGATTATCAATATGGCGGCGAAGACGAAGCGCAAAGTTGCGGTATTAGGTCGGAGCATGGTGAACGTCATGGCGACGGCACTGGAACTGGGCTATCTGGAAGTACCGAAGAATATTATTGTGGATATTGAGACAATTAATGAATATCCTCCGGAACAGCTTGTACTGATTACAACAGGCAGCCAAGGCGAGCCGATGTCGGCACTCACGCGAATGGCGATGCACGACCATAATAAAATTAATATCACGCCTCTGGATTTCATTATTTTATCGGCAACACCGATTCCCGGAAACGAGAAGCATGTGACAAAAGTTGTGAATGAGTTATTGAAATCCGGTGCGGAAGTGATTTACGAATCCATGTATGATGTGCATGTATCAGGACACGCCTGTCAGGAAGAACTGAAGCTGATGCTTGCGCTGACGCGTCCGAAATTTTTCATTCCCATGCACGGCGAATACAAGCATCTGATTAAGCACCAGGGGCTTGCGCTGGAAATGGGAGTGCCGAAGGAGAATATTATTATAGCCTCTATCGGCAATGTGATAGAGACGGACGGGAACGCCATGCGGATTGTCGGGCAGGTACCTGCCGGGCGGACACTTGTGGACGGTCTGGGCGTGGGAGATGTCGGTTCTATCGTGCTGAGGGACAGAAAACATCTGTCAGAAGACGGTCTGATTATCATTATTATCGGCATCCAGAAATCAACGAATGAGATTGTTGCCGGACCCGATATTGTTTCCCGCGGATTTGTCTATGTCCGCGAAGCGGAAGATATGATGGTACAGGCGCGTCAGCTGATGCGCCGGACGCTTGCCGACTGTTCTTACGCGGAACTCCGGGAATGGGCATCGCTCAAGACGAAGCTGCGCGACCGCATGTCAGAATTTATCTTTGAACAGACAAAGCGCAGCCCGATGATTCTGCCGATTATCATGGAAATTTAAAAAATGCAGATGAAAATCTGCATGAAAGGAGTGTGAGGATTTGAAGCCGAAGTATCAGACAGCATTTTGGATACTGACAATTCTGCTGCTTTTACTGACAGTGATAGCCTCAGCGGTGCTGTACCGCAGCGGCACAAGGTATGGTTTTCTGTACAGTCTGCCTTCGTTTCTGCTTGCCGGGGTGACGGGACTCACACTTCTGGATTCTCACCGGAACAGAGTCCGGTATATTGCAAAGCTGAACCGCGAATGCACTGAAGCGGAACTTGCAACATTCCAGCAGCTTGACATGGGTCTGTGTGTTCTGGATGAAGAAGGCATTCTTCTGCATTACAATGATTATTTCAATGAACATATTCTGGATGCAGAAGACATGTTCGGCAAGAAACTCAGTTCGTTTCTGCCGCTGAATACAGAAGCGGAATTTCAGGAAATTCACTGGCAGGACTGCTTTTACCAGGTGCGTTCCGTCCCCTATGAGGGAGAAGAAAAGCGGCTGACTGCCTTTCTGTGGTCAGATATTACGGAACTGGAGCAGACCCGGCAGGAATATCATAATTCCCGTCCGTGTGTGATGCTGATAATGGTAGATAATTATGAAGATTTGATTCAGAACGCAAAGGAAAGCACCCGTCTGGAAATCAGTGCCGCAGTGGAAAAGCTTCTGGAACAGTTTATTTCGCAGACCAACGGTATTTTGAAGCGTCTGAAGAATGATAAATTTATCGCCGTTCTGGAAGAAGAACATATTCAGCAGCTGATAGCGGAAAAGTTCAGCATTCTGGACGAAGCGCGGAATATCCGGGCAGATGAGAAAAACTGTCTGACCTTCTCGATAGGTGTCGGACACGGCGCGGCGACCATGCAGGAAAGTGAAGCATGGGCAGTGCAGTGTCTGGATATGGCACTTGGCAGAGGCGGCGACCAGGCGGCAGTGAAAACAGACAGCGGCTTCCGGTTTTTCGGCGGTGTGTCGAAGGGCGTGGAAAAGAAATCCAGAGCCAAGACCAGAATCATCGCCGGAGCGATTCAGGATTTAATTCTGAACAGTGCGAATGTGTATCTGATGGGACACAGATTCGGGGATTTGGATTCGATAGGTTCGGCGTGCGGATTAGCCGGGGCAATCCGGCTGATGAACATTCCGGTGAATGTGGTTGTTGACCCGGAAAAGAATCTTTCAAAACAGCTGATTGCGATTGTGGAAGAAGAAATGGGAAAGGAACTGTTTCTGACGCCTCAGCAGGCAATTGACACGATTACGGAAGATACACTTCTGATTATTGTCGATACGCATAACAAAGACATTCTGGAAAGTCTGGAATTATATCAGGCGGCGAAGAAAGTGGTTGTGATAGACCATCACCGGAAGAATGTGAATTATGTAGAGAATGCCGTTGTCTTTCATCATGAACCTTATGCGTCATCGGCGTGTGAGATGGTGACCGAACTGATTCAGTATTTTAAGCTGAATGAGGAAGTCAGTGCCTGCTGTGCAGACTGTCTGCTTTCGGGGATTATGCTGGATACGAAAAACTTTGTGATGCGGACAGGAGTCCGGACATTTGAAGCGGCGGCATATCTGAAAAAAATCGGTGCGGACACGGTGAAAGTCAAAGGTTTGTTTTCGGGTTCTATTGAAGCGTACAAGAGCCGTGCGGAAATCGTAGGTTCTGCCGAGGTAGTCGGCTGTCATGCGATAGCCATCGCGCCGGAAGGAACGCCGGAAATCCGGTTAGTTGCGCCGCAGGCGGCAGATGAATTGCTGAGTATTTCGCATGTAGATGCGGCATTTGTGATTTATGCCGTAAATGGTTCAGTTTCGATTTCGGCGCGGTCACTGGGTGCTGTGAATGTGCAGGTGATTATGGAACAGCTTGGGGGCGGCGGTCATCAGACAATGGCAGCCACGCAGATGCCTGACACAACTCCGGAACAAGCCAGAGAACAGCTGCTCGAAGTGCTTGCCGGAACTGGTGAAGAAGAAAATAATTAATTTTTTAATTATTTTAGATAGATATATACTTAAACAGAAAGGACAGAGGATATCATGAAAGTGATTTTCATTCAGGATGTCAAGGGTTCAGCCAAGAAAGGCGATATGAAAGAAGTCGCTGACGGCTATGCCCGCAATATGCTTTTAAAGAAAGGTCTTGCCGTAGAAGCCACTCCCGAAAATATCAATAAATTACAGGGACAGAAAGCCTCTGCACAGCACAAGAAAGATGTGGAAAAGCAGACCGCCGAAGAAATCAAGGCAGCTGTAGACGGAAAGACTGTTGTGATTAAGGCGAAAGCCGGCACGGGCAGCAGATTATTCGGTTCTGTGACCTCAGCGCAGATTGCACAGGAACTGGAAAACCAGCACGGCTGCAAGGTAGACAAGAAGAAGATTGTACTCAAGTCTGATATCAAGGCATTCGGAAGTTTTTCGGCAGAAATCCGGCTTTACACAGGAATTTCGGCGAATATCAGCATTGAAGTGACAGAAGCATAATGAACAGGCGGCATCTGCCGCCTTTTATTCAGGGAAAGGGGAAAATTTTATGCCTGATTTTGAACATATCAACATGCCCTACAGTCTGGAAGCAGAACAGACGATTTTAGGGGCAGTTCTGATTGACAGCGACACACTCGGCACTGTGCTGGAGCATATCAAGCCGGAGTGCTTTTATATTGAACAGCACCGGACACTGTTCACGATTATGATGAACATGTCCCAGTCGGGGAATCATGTGGATGTGATTACTGTCCTGAACGAAGCACTTGCCGCGCATGTCTTTGAAACCGCCGCAGAAGGCAGAAACTATCTGATGAATCTTGCGGAGATTGTACCGACGGTGGCAAATCTGGAAAGTTACTGTAAAATTGTAGCGGATAAATACTATCTGCGTTCTCTGGCAGAAGTATCACAGAAAATTCTGTCAGACATCCAGAACGGCGAAACCAATGCCCAGATGCTGCTTGACAGTGCAGAACAGCAGATTTTCAGCATCCGGCAGGGCAGAGATGTCAGCGGACTGATACCAATCCGGGAAGTCGTATCGGAGACTTACACACAGATAGGAAGGCTGGCAGGCCCCGACCGGGAAAAATACAAAGGCATCGGAACGGGGTTTGCTTATCTTGACAGTGTCATTTCGGGGCTGAACAAATCGGATTTGATTCTGATTGCCGCGCGTCCGGCAATGGGCAAGACGGCATTTGCCCTGAATCTGGCGCAGAACGTCGCGAAGACGCATCCTGACGAAGCGGTTTGTATTTTTTCACTGGAAATGCCGAAATCGCAGCTTGCGGCGCGTCTGCTGTCAGCGGCGGCGCAGGTAGATTCCAACAAGCTCCGTAACGGCAGAATCAGCGGAGATGACTGGATTCGGCTGGCAGCCGGAACGAGTTATCTGTCGAATATGCCGATTTATATCGACGATACGGCAAGCATTACCGTACCGCAGATTAAGTCCAAGCTCCGGCGGATAAAGAATCTGGGGCTTGTCGTGATTGACTATCTGGGTTTGATTCAGAGTACGCTGAGAACGGAGAACAAAGTACAGGTTGTTGCAGAAATCACCCGTCAGCTGAAAATTATGGCAAAGGAACTGGATGTGCCTGTGATACTGCTGTCACAGCTTTCTCGAGGACCTGAGAGCCGTACAGATAAAAGACCGATGCTTTCCGATTTGAGAGATTCGGGTTCTATTGAGCAGGATGCCGATATTGTACTGTTCCTGTACCGTGATGCGTATTATAACAAAGACAGCAAAACGCCGAACGTGGCGGAATGCATTGTAGCAAAGAACCGTCACGGCGAATGCGGAACGGTAAATCTGGTATGGGACGGGCAGTTCACGCGGTTTTCCTCACTGGAGAAATCGGATGCGACCGCCTGAATCTGTCCGGAGTTTTCTGGAAAGGGAGAAGATACAGGGGGAGCATATCACCTGTGCGCTGTCCGGAGGCGCGGACAGTGTCTGTTTGTTATATTGTCTGCTGAAATTCCGGCAGAAGTATCATCTGGAAATTTCAGCAATTCACATTCAGCATCATCTGAGAGGAGAGGAAAGTCTCCGGGACGAGCGATTCTGTGCGGAGCTTTGTGAAAAACTGCATGTACCTCTGAAAATTATTTCTGTAGATGTACAGGCATTCCGTCAGGAGAAAGCGGAAAAGGAGCATAAGGGGTATTCTGTGGAGAATGCGGCACGGGAATGCCGATACCGTGCATTTGCGGAACATTCTGCCGGACTGACGGCAACGGCGCACAATGCGACGGACAATCTGGAAACAGTGATTTTCCGGTTAGCCAGAGGGACAGGATTAAAGGGTTTATGCGGCATACCGCAGCGGCGTGACAGCTATATCCGACCTTTGCTGAAATCGAGCCGGAAAGAAATCGAAGCGTTTCTGACGGAGCAGAAGATTGCATATATCACAGATTCTTCCAATCAGGAAGATATTTACACGCGGAATTTTATCCGGCATCATATTCTGCCGCTTTTGCCGGGAATATGTCCGGGCGGTTCGGAGAAGAATATCTCTATGATGACGGAAATTCTGACACAGGAAGAAAATTTTCTGGAACTTTCTGCCCGGAAAGCCTATGCAGAGCATTCCTGTCCGGACGGCTGTCTGAAAGACTTGGAGCAGCTGCATCCGGCAATGCAGAGGCGTTGCCTCCGGCTGTTTCTGGAAGAACGGAAACTGCCTTCGGGCTATCTGACAGTGACTGCTGTACAGAAACTGCTTGCCGGAGGCGGACAGGCAGAAATCGTCCGCGGAACAGTCACGGCACATGTCAGTCAGCATATTCTGTATCTGGAATACAGTCATCCGGAGCCGCCGGAAAAACTGCTGATTCCGGGAGAAAATCAGATTTTTCCGGGGTATCTTGTCAAAGCGGAACTCATCAGCAGAAAAAATTCCGCTGAATTTGAAAAAATTCACAGAATATTTGCAAATTCGGCACTGGATTATGATATAATAAAGAAGTCCGCGGTACTGCACGGCAGAAAGAACGGACTGTATCTGAAAACTGCTGACCGGAATCACACGGTTTCTGTGAAGAAATGGCTTCAGACACAGCCGGTTTCAGAACGGAACACACTGCATTATCTTTCGGATGCAGAAGGTCTGCTGTGGGTGCAGAATCTGGGAACAGCGGAACGTGCCGCCGTGACGGAGCAAACCCGGAACATGCTGATTCTGCATGTTCACAGAACCGACACGGAATGCACATAGAATTATCACAATGATGATGTATACTAAATCATCAAAAAATTAGCAGTCTCGACTTGAGAGTGCCAATTCTGAGAATTTGCGCAAGCAAAGACAAAATCAAAAAGGAGTGAAGCGCTTGACACCAAAAAGAAGCAGAGGCATTGTCGCCTATCTTGTGATTGCAGCGTTGCTGATTTTTCTTGCAGCCTATATGCTGCCGCAGCTGAACAAAAAAGAACCGGAGTACACATATTCGCAGATTATCTCGCACTTTGATAATCTGGAAGTGACGGATTATACGCTGGATTTAGGCACAGGCGAACTGAATCTGAAACTGGAAGACAGTGACGAGGAAGTGACCTATTCTGTGCCGAATGTATCTATTTTCCTGAATGATACAGAAGATTACAGAACCAGGTATAACAAGGCAAATCCGGACACGCCGCTGGAACAGGATTATTATAAGATTACGGATAATTCATGGCTGATTACCTATGTACCGACGTTTATTATTTTAGTGATGGGCGTGGTGCTGTTCGTGTTCATGATGCGTCAGGCAGGCGGCACGAAGTACACGAATTTTGGAAAAGCGACCATCAAGACGCAGGCAGACGGCAAGAAAGCAACATTCAAGGATGTTGCGGGCGCGGATGAAGAAAAATTCGAGATGGCAGAAATTGTGGATTTCCTGAAAAATCCGAAAAAGTATGCAGAACTCGGTGCAAGAATCCCGAAAGGTGTTCTTCTGCTGGGACCTCCCGGAACCGGTAAAACCCTGCTTGCCAGAGCGGTAGCAGGAGAAGCGGGCTGTCCGTTCTATCCGATATCCGGTTCGGATTTTGTGGAAATGTTTGTCGGTGTCGGTGCATCGCGTGTGCGTGATTTGTTCGATACGGCAAAGAGAAACGCGCCGTCGATTATTTTCATTGATGAAATTGATGCTGTCGGCAGACACAGAGGCGCAGGACTGGGCGGCGGACATGATGAACGCGAGCAGACGCTGAACCAGCTGCTTGTGGAAATGGACGGCTTTACCGGAAATGAGAGCGTTATCGTGATTGCGGCAACAAACAGAAGGGATATTCTCGACCCGGCACTGCTCAGACCGGGCAGATTCGACAGACAGATAGTCGTCGGCTATCCGGATATCAAGGGCAGAGAAGAAATTCTGAAAGTGCATACGAAAAACAAGTCCATGGCACCGGATGTGAATCTGAGTGACATTGCCAAGACGACGGTAGGATTCACGGGCGCAGATTTGGAAAATCTGACCAATGAAGCAGCTTTGCTGGCAGCAAGGGCTGACAGGAAGGCAATCACAAATCAGGATATTGCCGAAGCGACAATCAAGGTAGTTGCAGGACCGGAAAAGAAATCCCGTGTCAAGACGGAACGGGAAATCAAGCTGACGGCATATCACGAAGCCGGACACGCAATCTGCACGTATTACTGTCCGCATCAGGATAAAGTGCATCAGATTTCGATTATACCGCGCGGCATGGCAGGCGGCTACACGCTGTCACTGCCGGAGCATGACAAGTCCTACAACAGCCTGAAGGAAATGCATGAGGAAATCATTGTACTGCTGGGCGGACGCGTTGCAGAAAAATTGATTATGGATGATATTTCGACAGGTGCTTCCAACGACCTCGAACGTGCGACACAGACCGCAAGGAACATGATTACCCGTTACGGATTCAGCGAAAAGCTTGGACCCGTTGTCTATGGCAACGACCAGAGCGAGCCTTTCCTCGGACGCGACTTCAGCAGTACGCCAAACTATTCCAACGAAGTGGCTGCCGAAATTGATGCCGAAATCAGAAACTTTGTCGAGCAGGGTTATGCGAAGGCAGAAGAAATTCTCCGCACGCACATTGACCAGCTGCATACGGTAGCACAGTATCTGATTCAGCATGAAAAGATTGAAGGTTCTGACTTTGAAAAGCTCATGAAAGGCGAAAGCCTTCCTGATGCATCGGAAGCCCCCGTTCCGGAAAAATCAGAAACGGCTGAAAAATTAAGGAATGATTTTGAGACTGCCGCACAGGAATTCATGAACCAGAGACATTCCGCAGAAGAATAAACCGCACAAAAATCCCTGCTTTCCGGCAGGGATTTTTTCTGTTGACCTGACAGGGATTTTGTGTTATAATAAGAGTAAGCGAAGAATAAGAGAAGAAATCAGAAAGGAAATCTGTTATGCAAAATAAAGTCAGACCGTTCGTCAAATGGGCGGGGGGCAAGCAGAAACTGCTTGAAAAAATCCGGAAGACTTATCCGGAAGAGATAATCAGATATTGTGAGCCGTTTGTGGGCGGCGGTGCGGTGCTGCTGGATATTCTGGAACATCATGCGCCGGAGGAAGTTCTGATAAATGATATCAATCCGGAACTGATTAACACATACCAGAAAATTCAGGCACAGCCGGAAGACATAATTCAGCATCTGGCAAAGCTGGAGCAGCAGTTTCTGCCGGCAAATACCGAAACGCGGAAACAGATATATCTTGAAAAGAGAAAAAGATTCAATGCTTTGCTGCCGGACACGGGGAAAAAAACAGTCTGGAAAAAGCCGTGCTTTTTATTTTTCTGAACAAGACATGTTATAACGGGCTTTACCGGGTAAACCGGCAGGGAGAATTCAACGTGCCGGCAGGACGCTATAAGCATCCCTGTATCTGTGATGCCGCGAATCTGCGGCATGTCAGCGGTCTGCTCCGGAATGTGGAAATCCGCTGCGGTGATTACAGTGAATGTCTGGATTTTATGGATAAGAATACATTTGTGTATATTGACCCGCCGTATCGTCCTTTAAGCGATACTGCTTCTTTTACGGCTTATACGCCGGAAAAGTTTGAAGATGCCGAGCAGATAGCACTCCGGCAGTTTATTGACCGGATTACGGCACAGGGGGCAAAAGTGACCGCCAGCAATTCCGACCCGAAAAACAGCAGCCCGGAAGATGATTTTTTTGATGAACTGTATCAGGATTATCACATCGAACGCATTGCCGTAAAGCGTGCCATCAGCTGCAAGGACAGGAATACTGTCAGTGAACTGCTGATTTGCAGCAGGTGACTCATATCAGAAAGGAAAAGAACATGAAGCGTGATTTTCAGACATGGCTGTCCGGAGATAGAAAGCCGCTTTGCGGAGCTGATTGCAAAATATCCGGAAACGCTGAAATGCATTCCCCTGCTGCTGGCAGTCCGTGCGAATGAAATTTCTGTGCTTGACAATACGGGAGAATATCATTATCAGTTTGCGAAGCAGAATTACAGTACAGAACAGTACTGTCAGTTTATGCGTGAAACAGGGCTGTTTGATTCGATTCAGGATTTGGAACAGAATATTCTGCAAAAGCTTGCCTGAACTGACAAAAGCCCCTGCCGTACGCACAGGGGCTTTATTATTCAAAAAGCAGAGTTCTGCGGATTCCTGCTGTGCAGAGAGCTGTTTTGCAGGCTGACTCCGCACAGTACAGAATCGCGCCACTCTCCTCCGGAATGCGAAGAAACTTCCGCTGATGATATTCTATGCAGAAAATCCGGTTTTGCAACTGGAAATTCATGACAGCAGAAAGCAGATAAAAAATTAATTTTTTTTGAATTTTTTTTGAATTTTTATATTGATTTTTCTGAGAAAATATGTTATAATAAAGAAAATATCCAAGAGAGGAGCAAATGTTATGGCTAGTTTAAGTGTAGGAATGTGGATTTTAATCGGCGGCGGACTGTTTGCCGCGCTCGGGCTGCTCATGCTGCTGAACCACGGAAAAATTTCAACAATCATTATCGGAATTCTGCTTCTTGTCGGCGGACTGAGTGCCGCAAAAATTGGCTATGACCTCGACCAGACCACAGAAGTGGAATATACAGTGACAGAAATCACTGCTGTCTCTGCAAGAGATACAGGCAATAACTACAGAGTGACGCTGAAAAACAGTGCCGGCATAGAAACATGGATTTATGTGCCGGAAGAAAACCTGATTCTCTTCCCCAAAGACACCACTGTGACAATGACAAAAGAACAGGTCAAGAGATACAGTGAACAGAACTGAAAAAGCTGCTTCTGCCGGATGCGGAATCCGGCAGAATTTTTTTGAAAAAACACTTGCAATTCTGTGATATATCTGGTATAATATACATGTATGTCATTCTGTTTTTCAGAAAAACAGAAAATATCAGGAAAAGAGGAAAATTTTCATGCCTGCAAATATTGTAATCGGAACACAATGGGGCGACGAAGGAAAAGGCAAGGTCATTGATATTCTTGCATCCCGTGCGCAGGTAGTTGTGCGTTCACAGGGCGGCAACAATGCCGGTCATACTGTAGTCAGCGGCGGACAGACCTATAAACTGCATCTGGTACCGTCCGGAATTCTCTACCCGGAAACACAGTGCCTGATTGGTGCCGGAGTGGTACTTGACCCGAAAGATTTTATCGGCGAACTGGATGAGATGGAAAGCCGCGGCATTTCCACGAAAAATCTGAAGATTGACCCCCGTGCGCATGTAGTAATGCCGTGGCATATTACGCTGGACGGACTTTCCGAAGCATTCCGCGGCGGCAACGATATCGGCACGACCAAGCGCGGCATTGGCCCCACTTATATGGACAAATACGAACGCTGCGGCATTCGCGTCTGCGATTTGGTGAATCCGGAACTGTTTGCACAGAAAGCACGTTCCACCGGAGAACTGAAAAATAAGATTATTACAGCAGTATACGGCGGTCAGGCACATGACCTGGATGCTGTCATTGCAGAATATACAGCCTATGGCGAGAGATTAAAGCCCTATGTAGCAGATGTTTCTGTACTGACTTATGAGGCTTACAAAGCCGGAAAGACGATTCTGTTTGAAGGCGCACAGGCAACCTTGCTGGATATTGATTTTGGTACTTATCCGTTTGTAACAAGTTCGCATCCGCTTTCCGGCGGCGTAACGGTCGGAACAGGCGTAGGGCCCAAAATGATTGATAATATCATCGGCGTTGCCAAGGCGTATACAACAAGAGTCGGCAAAGGACCGTTCCCGACAGAACTGTTTGACGAGACCGGCGAAACCATCCGCAACAAAGGCGGCGAATTCGGCACGACAACAGGCAGACCGAGAAGAACCGGCTGGTTTGATGCTGTTATCGTGAGACATTCTGTCCGCGTCAACGGTCTGGATGGTCTGGCAATCAACAAGCTGGATACGCTTGCCGGCATCGGTGACCTGAAAATCTGTACGGAATATGTCAAGCCGGACGGCACAAAACTGCATGACTTCCCCTCCAGTCTGGAAGAACTTGCAGAATGCCAGCCTGTTTATGAGACATTCCCCGGCTTTGATGATGATATCACTGCCTGCCGGAAGTTTGAAGACCTGCCGGAAACCTGCCGGAAATATATCGAAAGACTCGAAGAACTTTGCGAATGCAAAGTCTGCATGGTCGGTGTAGGTCCTGACCGTGACCAGATGATTGAACGCTGAGGTGAATTTACATGTCTGATTTGGACGATATGCTCGACGGTTTTGAAGAACCCGTCTATCAGGAAACTGAAAAAAAAGGCGCACCAAAAATTGATGATGCCGATTTAGCCGGACTGCTCGACGACGAGCCTGCTGTCTGGACAGGCAATGACCAGAAAAAGGGCGCACCGGTTCTGGAGACACAGAATCTGCTTGACGAACCGGAGCAGACATGGCAGGAACAGAAACCGGCAGCCTCTCATGATGCCCTGCTGAATGCTGCCGCCGCAGACTTGCTCGGCGCAGAGCCTGCCGCCTATGACCCGGTAGAGGAATTCTGTCAGAAACTCCAGTTTGATGAGAATTTAAAAGCCGCATTTGTGAATCTGGATGCGGAAAAACAGATGCAGGTTGTCAGCATGCGCGCACAGCAGCTGGGGATTCCTGCCCCGATGATTCCGAACGAACTCCGTCCGAAATCTCCTGCTCCGGCAGAGGAAAGCGCGGAAGAAGCCGCCATGCTGGAAGAAGCACCGGAAACGGAAGAATATGTGCCGCAGTTCAAGGATGAAGATTTGGAGCGTGCAAAGCGCGAAGCGGCACAGCCGCGGAAAGACCCGCTGCCGCAGATGGAGCTTTCCGAAGAGGAAAAGCAGGAGAACCGCCGCCGGATGGCACAGGAACGTGAACAGCGTGAACGCGACCAGGCAAAAAAGGGATTCAAGACGCTGATTATGCTGACATTTGTCGGCGTGATTGGAGCAATAGCATTCTGTCTGTTCTTCTCGAATCTGTTCAATGTGGGCAACAAGCTGATTGAAGCCGGAGAAAGCGGCATGGTAGTCAAGCTGAAAGGCATTGCCGGATATGTGGGCATTGTACTGGGAATCGGGTCACTTCTGCTGGCAGCACCGATTCCGCAGCTGAAAGGCTTATGTAAATTTTTAGATATTGTTGGATTTATACTGATGCTGTTTCCGGGGGTTCCGCTGCTGATGCAGACGGAAAACGGCGGCGCAGTTGTCGGAATTCTTTATGGTGTAGCACTTCTGGCATGTGGATTCAGTGCTTTCACGCTTATCACGAACGATGATATTGAAAAATATAATAAATACGGCAACACCTGACAAATCTGAATTTTTGATGAACAAGTTATAAATATTTTATGAAAACTGTACGGAAACGTACAGTTTTTCTTTTTCCGGGGCTGTTTATGAAAGGAGTTGGATTGCAATGCTGAAAGCAATCGGAAAATATATTGATACGCTGCCGCTGACGAATTTGATTTCTTCTGGAGAAAAGAAAGCGGATACTGTTCCTATTGAAGTAGACAGATTTTATGATGCTCTGGATTTGTCAGAATTCACGTTCATGATGAGAGGGGTAACGGAATCCGGCGCAGAAACACAGACGGAACTGCAAAAGATGGTTTCTTCTGACGGGAATTATATCCAGCTGACGTGGCATATCGGGAGTTTGTTCACAGCAGAGCCGGGTAAGCTGTTTCTGGATTTGTATGCCTATCATTATGAAGCGGATACTCCGGGAAGTGACCCGCCGGACGAAGTGATTCGCTATCAGCTGCCGCCGGTAGAAATCCGGGAGATTCCGGAGGGAACAAGGGAAGCGACGGACGAAGAAAGTTATGAGGCATTCTGGCCGCAGGTAAAGCGTGCGATAACGGCACTGGAACACCGGATTCAGGTCATGACGCAGGAAGAGTATGACGAACTGGAAGACCCTGACCCGGATGTGATTTATATTCTGACAGAAGAAGAAACCTGAACAAAATCCGGAGCGGCTCACAGCCGTTCCGGATTGATTTTTTGGAGGATTTCTTTAAAGTCAGAGCCGTAAAGGCTGACAAGCTTCCGGATTTCTTCCTGTTCGTGGAGCGGAACAGAAGCATCATGCACGGCGATAGTAGGGAAACCGGCGCGGACAGCGGTCTGAATGCAGTGGAGGGAATCTTCGACGACGAGAGTATTTTCCACAGAACTGCCGAGGCGTTCGGCAGATTTGAGGAACATTTCGGGGGTTTTCTTACTGGAGGGGACTTCTTCGGCGGTCAGGATAAACTGCATTCTGTCGAGAATGCCGAGTCTTTTGAGAGCGGCTTCGGCAGATTTGCGATAAGTAGCAGTAGCGATGCCGTAGCGGATATTTCTGCTGTCGAGGAAATCGAGAAAGTCAATGACATAAGGTTTCATTGGAATTTTTTCGGCATAGTAAGTATAAGCCATTTCGCCGATTCTTCTGATAACCTGTTCCCCGGTCATATGAATATCAAATTTTCTGGTAAAGAAGTCCGCCCATTCCTGCATGGTCATTTTATTGACCTGATTGGAAATGCCTTTCGGAGGGACGAGATTGTGTTCGGCGAAGAAGTCTTTGTCAATCTGATGCCAGATGCCCATAGAATCGATTAAAGTGCCGTCCATATCGAGGACAGCGGCGCGGATGTTTCGGATGTCGAACATAGCATAATTCCTCATTTCTGTCTATTTGGTAAGAGATATTTTTACGCGGAATTCCTGTTCCGCGGAGTGGATTTGATTTTGAGCCAGACCGTAAAGTCCGGCGGAATACATCTGTAACTGTGCAAAGCGTTCCGCCTGCGGAGAAGTATTCCGGAGTTTTGCGAGGGAAGTGCCGACGGGAACGGCACTTTTTTCTTTGATAAGTTTCAGCAGTTCCGTACTTTTCTGATTGAAGGCAAGCACTCTTGCGTAAGGGATAGTTTGCTGAAAGTCCTCTTTGCGGATATCGAGGAGCGCATAGAGCAGGATTCTCCGGATTCTCGCCATGGTAAAGCATTTCGATTTGACGGAATGCAGGAGTTCCGGCAGAGAACAGGCATATTTTGCCTTCAGGAAACGGCTTGCAAGATTGGGGTTCATATCCGGAAGGGATAACAGGTCAGATTCTGAAATCATGCGCATTTTATAGAGAATGACGGATTCGAGCCGGGAGAAATCAGCTGTTTCTCCCCTGTCCCGGCATTCGGAGAGCAGCTGAGCAGTAAAATCCGGGAGATACGTTTCATACTCCTGCTGATGAAAAAATCTTTCCCGGATAAGGCTTGCACTTGCGAAAGTTCCGGAAGTTTGTGTGCTGTCATGGGGGACGGCATTTCTCTGCACAGCCAGAGGGCAGAACCTGACATGCAGATTCTGCATCGCTTTGAGATATTCGAGGGCGAGCAGATTATTGGCATCTGTCAGCAGATTTACAATTTCCGGTCGGCAGGAATCAGAAACGGCGCGGAATACTGCCGCCGGATAGGAATACCCGTCTTTCAGAAAATTCTGAACTCTGGAAGCGTCCGGCGGAATCTGTGCGAGTTCCTGTAAATCGTTCAGATTTCCGGAACAGCCGAATGAAAGAAAATCGACAACATGCAAATCATGGAGAAGTTTCACAGCGTTTCCGGCGTAGAGTTCAGCAGAAGCACAGGAGAACGGCACAGGGAGTTCAAGCACCAAATCCGCCCCGGCTTGAAGTGCGAGTTTTGCGCGGTCGAATTTATTGAGCAAAGCAGCATCACCGCGCTGAACGAAATCATCACTGAGCAGGGCAATCAGGTGCGTGATACCGGATTTTCTGGTTTCCTGAATATGATACAGATGCCCGTTATGGAGGGGATTATATTCGCAGATGATGGCAGCCGTTTTCATGGAGTATGCTCCTTTCCGGAATATTTACAGAAAATACACAGAATTTCAGAAAAAAGACTTGCTTTTTTCTGAAAAAAGTATATAATAAGTAATAGGGTGCTTTTCAGGCATTAAAAATTTTAATTTTTTAAATCGAAAGGAAAGATATTTTTATGTTAATTCTGGTAGTAAATGCAGGCAGTTCGTCACTGAAATATCAGCTGCTGAACATGGAAGACGAAAGCGTTCTGGCAAAAGGCAACTGTGACAGAATCGGCATTGACGGACATATTTCCCACAAGACAGCCGACGGCAGAAGCTATGATGCAGACTGTGCATTTCCGACGCATACAGAAGCATTCATGAAGCTTGTAGAAGTTCTGACGACTGGTGAAGCCGCTGTAATCAAGGATATGAGCGAGATTGCCGCAGTGGGACACAGAATCGTGCAGGGTGCGGAAGTCTTCTCCGAAACCACACTTGTGACGGATGAAATTATTGACAAGATTGATGAACTTCGCGAACTTGCTCCGGTGCATAATCATGCACATGCGCTGGCACTTCGTGCCTGCAAGAAGGTAATGCCGGCATCAGTACCGCAGGCAGTTGTATTTGATACGGCATTCCATCAGACAATGCCGGAGAAAGCATACATGTTCGGACTTCCCTATGAAGATTATGAAAATCTGCATGTCAGAAAGTACGGTTTCCACGGAACCTCTCACAGATTTGTATCAGCCGCACTTGCGAAGGCAATGGGGAAAGATATCAAGAATCTGAAAATTGTTTCCTGTCATCTGGGCAATGGTTCTTCTATTACAGCAGTAGACGGCGGAAAGTCTGTAGATACCTCCATGGGCTTCACACCTCTTGACGGTGTCCTGATGGGAACAAGAACAGGCTGTGTAGACCCGTCTGCCGTGACATTTGTCATGGAAAAGCATAATTTCACGCCTGCCGAAATGTCCGACTACATGAATAAGAAGTCCGGTTTCTTAGGGGTATCTGGTGTAGGTTCTGACAATCGTGATGTATCTGCTGCCTGTGAGCAGGGCAACAAGAGAGCGCAGCTTTCCAAAGACATGCTGGTATATCAGATTAAGAAGTATATCGGCGCATATGCAGCAGCGATGAACGGACTGGATGCAGTACTGTTTACAGGCGGCATCGGTGAGAATGCGCCTGACGTTCGTGAAGAAGTCTGCACAGACATGGATATTTTAGGAATCAAGATTGATACGGTAGCGAATGCCGGAATCAGAGGCAAGCTTTGCAAGATTTCGCAGTCTGACTCGAAAGTAGAAGTCTGGGTTGTACCGACAAACGAAGAACTGCTGATTGCAAGAGATACACTTGCACTGATTTCTAAATAATTATAGCATAAATAAAATAAAATTGCAAGTACAGGGCAGAAGAATTTTCTGCCCTGTTGTAATATCTGATGCAGAAAGGAATTATTTATGAAACATATCGAAATGTTCACAGACGGGGCATGTTCAGGAAATCCGGGAGCAGGAGGATGGGGAACGATTCTGCGCTATGGGGAATATGAGAAAGAATTTTCCGGCGGTGAAGCAGATACGACAAACAACCGGATGGAAATGACTGCTGTGATTGAGGGCTTGAAGAAGCTGAAAGAGCCTTGTTCGGTGACAGTGACAACGGACAGTAAATATGTCGTTGACAGTATCACAAAGAAATGGGTTTACGCATGGAAGAAGAAAAACTGGAAGAAATCAGATGGTAAGATGGCATTAAATATAGATTTATGGGAAGAAATGCTGAAATTATTAGAGATTCACGAAGTAGAATTCATCTGGGTGAAGGGACATGCGGGGCATCCGGAGAATGAACGCTGTGACGCTCTGGCAGTAATACAGAGGGACAAATATAATCAATAAATCTGACAAATTCACGGATAATTCATGAAATCATCAAAAAAATTTCGCAAAAAGCTTGACAGAATGCCAAAAAACATGTATAATATAAATAACTAATTTAAAAATATCTCAGAAAGAGAGTGAAAACGCTATGAAAAAAATGTTCCGTATGCTTGCAGGGCTGATGACGCTTTCTCTGCTGTTTACTGCGACTGCATGTAAAAAGGAAGACGAATCTGTCGAAGACAGCAGTCACTACAAGGAAACCGATGACGTTGCTGTGGAAACAGCGGCAGTCGATGACAGCATGAAAGATATCAGCGGTCAGGAGATTTACTGGCTGGCGACTTACGACATTAATCCGACGAATAATAATGACCGTTCTGTTGCACTGACACTGTTTGAAGACCAGTTCGGCGGAAAAATCAACTGGATTCAGTGTACATCCGAGAATAAGTTTGATACGCTGACAAACAGAATTCTTGGCGGTGACCCGGTAGACATGTTCCCTTATGAATGGGATGCTCTGCCGAACGGTGTTTACAAGAATCAGTATGAGCCTTTAGATGATTATCTTGATTTGAGCGACCCTGTTTGGGACGGCATGAAAGATGCGATTGACATGTATGAATATAACGGCAAGCATTATGTTGTGCCTTATGCAGTATCTGACCCGCTGCTGATTACTTACAGCCGCCAGATGTGTCAGGAAAACGGACTGGATGACCCGTATGAATTATATCAGGACGGAGACTGGGACTGGGATGCCTTCATGGAAATGATGAAGAAGTTTGTCAAGAACGGCGAAGACAGATACGGCATCTGCGGCTGGTTCGGACAGGCGATGGTACAGTCCACAGGCAAGACGATTATCAATTTTGACGGCAAGCAGTTTACGAACAACATTTCCGACCCGGATATTGAAGCGGCAGAAAATCTGATGGCAGAAATGCAGAGTCTGAATCTGTTTGAACCGGGCTGGTTCGGCAATTTCCCGGACACACATGATGTATTGTTCTACGGCATGGCAGACTGGTCACTGGCAGGCTCGAATGCGGCAAATCAGGATGCAGATTTGATGGTAGTACCGTTCCCGAAGTCTCCGGATTCTGATGAATATTATCTTTGCGGCAACTATGCGGCGAAGATGCTGGTTAAGAATTCCGAGAAAGGCGATGCAGTAGCAAGATATATCTATTGTGAAAGACTTGCCGAAACGGAAGAATCCTACAGAGCAGCAGCGAAAGAGAAAGCTTTGATTCCGGAAAAATCCGCTTCCGGACTTCTGTTAGGTTATGTAACAGAAGAACAGTATGATGCCATTCAGGCTTACAAGAATGATACCGTAACTGTATTTGATTTCGGCTATGGCATGGGCAGCACAATGTATGGCGATGGTGACTATACTTATGAAACCAGAGGTATCATGAACAATCTGATGGATGGTTTGTTAAGCTATCCTGACCAGGTAGATTCCTGGGCAGTACTTCGTGACAACTGGTCAGCTGCGATTGATGCTGTATTGGAAACTTACAATTCTGCGATTCAGTAAAAAAATATAAGAAAAAAGGAGCTGTTGCATATCACCATGCAGCAGCTCTTTTGATTGCTTATAAATTCAGATTTTCAGTCGGGTCAGTGTAACCGATTTCTTTTGCTTTATAGTTCGTCAGCATCACCTGAATTTCGTGATGTTTGTTATCAATCGCATACCGGATATATTCGTCAATATTGCGTTTGGTCAGGAAGATTCCGGAGTCAATGACTTTTTGAACCGTACCGGCATCATCATGGTCAATGAGGAACGTGAACATTTCCGCAAAGTTTTCCTTGATATAGGCGAGTGTTTTTTCATCATCAGGGCAGAGTGAAAAGACTTTCCAGATAACATCATATTTGACATCATGGTTCATTTTGACAGAATAATCCGCTGTTATTATCATTTTAATAATCTCACCATAAAAAATATCATTATAAATTTTTAATTGTTCTTTTGTTATAACAATCCTGCGGATAGTCACAGAGGTCAGGCGAGAACAGAGAGCAAATGTACTACTTCCGATAGCCGTCACGCTGTCGGGGATGGTCACAGAGGTCAGGCACGAACATTCAAAAAATGCCATATCTCCGATAGCCGTCACGCTGTTTCCGATGGTCACAGAGGTCAGGCTAGAACAGTGAGCAAATGCACTACTTCCGATAGCCGTCACGCTGTCGGGGATGGTCACAGAGGTCAGGCGCGAACATTCATAAAATGCCATATCTCCGATAGCCGTTACGCTGTCCGGAATGGTCACAGAGGTCAGGCGCGAACATTCATAAAATGCCATATTTCTGATAGCCGTCACGCTGTCGGGGATGTTATATTCTGTTCTGGCAGCACCGGCAGGATATTGCATCAACTTTGTTTTATCTTTGTTAAATAATACTCCATTTTCGCTCGTATAATGTGCATTGTTTTCAGAAATCTCAATAGCGGTCAGGCTCTTACAGTCATAAAATGCACTATCTTCGATAGCTGTCACGCTGTCGGGGATGGTCACAGAGGTCAGGCTAG
>DGUB01000099.1 GCA_002393815.1 Ruminococcus sp. UBA4321
TCCGGTGCATATGCTGATTTTATATCTTATCCAGAAAAATCTATAATACAGAAAGGATGTTCAGAATGAAAGAAGAAATTTTTGAATCCCATGAAAAACTTGCCGAACTCGTCAGAAAAAGAAAACAGCGCAAGAGAATTCTTGCTTTTATTCTGGCAGTCACCATGCTGCTGACATTTGCAGTTCCCGTCAGCATGATGATACCTGTTTCCACAGGCAGCAAGCATAAAAACAACGGGACAGAACCGCCGCTTTATTCTGCCGAGGCAGATGCCTGATTATTTTTTCAGTCCTGCGGATATGATTCCGCAGGATTTTTTGTCACGTTCCGGCAGAAACTGCGTCATTTATGACAGATACTTATGCACCCGGCTTTTTTCCGGTTCGTTTTTGTACGAACTGCCGAAAAATTGCGGAATACCTTGTAAACCGGAAAAAATTATGCTATAATGTATTCTGTCGGATTATCTGAATTAAAAGAGGAGAAACGCTCATGAGAAAATCAAGAAAAATTGCCTGTTTCTGCGGTTTCCTGACTGCCTTGTGCCTGACAGTCCCGGCAGCGGTACAGGCTGATGAAATCCCGGCATTTTCTGACCGCTCCGGTTTGCAGAAAGACGAAGACGGAAATGCCTGGTACCAGAACGGCGAAGAAAAACAAACCGGAAAATTTACACTCGAACCCGATTATCTGCTCGGCGATATTACACAGGATACCGTCATTGATGCGGCAGATGCTGCCGAAATCCTGAGTGCTTCCGCAAAAGCCGGAAGCGGAATTTCGGATGTGCCGCAAATCCTGATGGAATTGTTCCCGGATTACGAAGATGTACAGGCTATTTCTCAGTATGCGGATATCAATGCCGATGCTGTCATTGATGCCGGAGATGCTGCGCTGATTCTGTCCTATGCTGCCGAATCCGGTACGGGTGAAGCCGTTCACGCACTCGGCTATGCGTGTTATTATGCGGATGAAAACGGTTTTCTGCAATCTGGCTGGATTCATGACGGAACAGAAAACGTCTTCTGTGCCGGGGAAGATTATGCCCTGCTTTCCGGATGGATTTCTGCTGACGGAAATCAATACTATCTGAGTAAGGAAGATTATACTCTGCTGACAGGAATGCAGAAAATCGGCAGTAAAAGCTATTTGTTTGATGAAGACGGCGTATTTACAGAAGGCTGGATTTCTGATGCTGACCTGACGTATTATCAGACGAAAAACAGCGGCATGGTTTCCGGATGGCAGAATATAGACGGAAAACACTGTTATTTCAGTCCGGAGGGCGTATTACAGCATGAATGGCTCACTCTCGGTGAGGATACTTATTATCTGGATGAGGACGGCACACCGCTGACAGGCTGGCAGGAAATCGACAAACAGAATCATTATTTCAGCCCGGAGGGCGTGTTACAGCGCGGCTGGCTCACTCTGGAAGGGAAAACCTATTATCTGGATGAGGACGGCTCACCGCTGACAGGCTGGCAGGAAATCGGCAGTCAGTATTATTATTTCAGTCCGGAGGGCGTTTCCCAGTACGGCTGGTTCACTCTGGAAGGAAATACCTATTATCTGAATGCAAGCGGCATCCGCGTGATGGACTGGCAGGAAATTGACGGACAGCATTATTATTTCAGTCCGGAAGGCATATTGCAGAAAGGCTGGCAGGAAATCGACGGACAGCATTATTATCTGGACGAACAGAACGGCGCAAGATATTCCGGCTGGCTCGATACCGAAACAGGAAGATGTTATCTTGATGAAGACGGAGTTTCTGTACAGGGCTGGAATCTCATTGATGAGAAAAAATATTATTTCGATGAATCCGGAATTCTCCAGACCGGATGGCTGACACTCGATGAAAATCAATATTATCTCAATCCCGATGATGATGGCGCAATGACAACAGGTTTCGTGTTTGTGGACGATATTCACTACTATATGGGCAGTGACGGTGTTATGCAGAAGCGGAAATGGCTTGTTGTGGACGGAAAAACATACTATCTCGGCTTGAAAGGCGACTGCCTGACCGGATGGCAGAATCTGACCGGATATATCTACTATTTTCAGCCTGATGACGGCGGTGCAATGTCCGTCGGCTGGACAACAGTAGACGATAACACGTATTATTTCGACCTCGGCAACGGCACTTTGCAGAAAGGCTGGCTCACGCTTGACGATGCTGTCTATTATCTGAATGATTTCGGCATTCGTGTCACAGGATGGCAGACCATTGACGGCAGTAAATATTATTTCAATGTCAACGGCGTAAGAACAACCGGATGGGCAACCATCAGCGATGTGAAATATTATTTCTACGACGACGGCAAAATGGCTGTCAATACCACAATTGACGGCATCTATCTGGGGTCTGACGGTGCGGCTTCCGAAGGGAAACTCGCCCTCAACAAGCAGAGGGCAAAAGATGTCCTGTCAAAGTACGGCAGTTCTGTCAGCTCGATTTACAGCTATATGCGCTCCACAAACAAATATAAATATATAGAATCTACCAAAACCCTGAGTCAGATTCAGGCAAAAGGCTGGCTGTATTTTGTCGACTATGCCTTTACGCACAAATACGGTGTATGCTACTATCTGGCGGCAAAGATGGATTTCATTCTTCAGGAAGCCGGCTATGAATGTCGTATTGTTCATGCAACGCATGGCAGCGGCGACCATTACTGGAATCAGGTATATATTAACGGCAGCTGGCTCAACTATGACTGCACAAACGGCTATAATGCCTACAGCTGGAGTAAAATCATCGCTGCCGGAAATTATACATTCTTAGGCTATGTCACACCTGTATATCAATAATACTGCATTTTTAAGGAGAGATTTATGATGAGAAAGAAAATGTTTGCCGTTCTGCTCTGTACACTTCTGATGGGTGCGCTGTCCGGATGCGGCAGTCAGTCCGAACCTGCACAGCAGTCCGATGAAAACGAAGCTGCTGCTGAAACACAGGCGGCAGAATCGGAATCAGAAACAGAATCTGCTGCGGCAGAAGAATCCGGAACAGAAGCGCAGTCCGAAACAGAAACAGAAAATCAGACCACGGAAACTTCTGCTTCCGAAACTACCGAAACAGCGGCTTCCGGAGAAACGACAGCAGCTGACAGCAGTACCACGACAACAACTGCCGGAAAAGCCGGTTCAGAAACGACAACTGTCATACAGACAGAAACTGTTCAGCAGGAAGAAAATCCCGTTCAGCAGGAAGAAAATAACCCTCCGGATGTGCCTGCCGAAGTCAATATCGAAACAGAAGCTCCGGCACAGGTGAATGCACCTGACCCCGACGCACCTGCGGAAACTTCTGCCGAAACTCAACCGCAGAAACAGGAGCTTTCCATGACAGTCAATTATCAGGGACATGCACTGACTGTCGGCGAAAGTGCGGCTGATTTTGTTGCAGCTGTTCCGGAACTGCGTTCCGAATCCGCGCCGAGCTGCTACGGCAACGGCGAAAATATTAACTATTACTATGAAAATGAACAAGTCGTGCTGTACGTCTGGAACGAGAACGGCAATTATCTGGCATACGGTCTGGATATTTACGCGCCGGGTATTGTTTCGGTAGACGGTCTGGACATCGGTTCTGCTGTGACATTTGACGGCGAAAAAGAATATGATATGGGCAATGACTGTTCTATTCTAGTCAGTGCTGACGGCGGTGTCGTCAATATGATTAGCTATAACAAAGATTTGCCGGAAATCTGATTTTGATTTTCCGGTTTGTGCAGGGGTGCTGTGCATACGGCACTCCTGTCTTTCTGTAAGGAGGTCTTGAAGTGGTATTCAGCAGTACCGTGTTTCTGTTTTTATTTCTTCCGGCAGTACTGGCGTTGTATTATCTGATTCCGGAACGGCATGTGAAAAACGCTTTGCTGATTCTGGCAAGTATTTTATTCTACGCATTCGGTGAGCCGTTCGTCGTGTTCCTGATGCTGATTTCCATTCTGTGCAATTACGGACTGGGTCTGATGATGCAGAAAGAAAATCTGAAGAAAATCAGTCTGATTCTTTCAATCGTCTGGAATCTGGGATTACTGGGCGTTTACAAGTATGCCGGATTTTTCGTGAGTATTTTAAACGTTCTGCCGTTTGTGAATCTGCCTGTACCGGAAATTCCTCTGCCGATTGGCATTTCATTCTTTACGTTTCAGGCAATGTCCTATGTGATTGATGTCTACAGAGGAGAAATCCGGATTCAGAAGAATTTTTTCAGACTGTTATTATATATTACGTTCTTTCCGCAGCTGATTGCAGGACCTATCGTAAAATATAAAGATATTGAAAGTCAGCTTGCTGTGAGAAAGTTCAGTCCGGAGCAGACCGCGCACGGCATCAAGCGGTTTATTTACGGATTATCGAAAAAATTACTGATTGCCGATACTGTCAGCATCGCGGCTGACCATGTCTTTGCACTCGATAAAGCAGAACTGACCTGTCTGCCGGCATGGCTTGGCGCGGTCTGCTATACACTCCAGATTTATTTTGATTTCAGCGGTTACAGTGATATGGCTATCGGACTGGGGCAGATGTTCGGCTTTGAATTCAAAGAAAATTTCAATTATCCCTATATTTCAGCGAATATGACAGAATTCTGGAGAAGGTGGCATATTTCGGTTTCGACATGGTTTAAAGAATACTTATATTTTCCGCTCGGCGGCAACCGCAAGGGCAAAACCCAAACGGTCATCAATAAATGGATTGTCTTTTTCTTTACCGGACTGTGGCACGGCGCGAACTGGACTTTTGTCATCTGGGGACTGCTCAACGGCGGATTCTTAATGCTTGAAAGCTATGAAATTATCCCCGTAAAAAAGCTACAGAAAGATACAGTTTTAAAGATAATCAGTCATGTCTATACGCTGTTTGCAGTGGTTCTCTGCTTTACTATTTTCCGGGCGGAAAACTTAAATCAGGGGTTATATTTCTGGCGGACAATGTTCGGATTCGGAATCGCAGACGAATATCATCAGAAAATCGGTCTGAGTCTGTTTCTGAAAGAGTTTAACAGCTTATTCATCATCACGCTGATTTTCGCCGTGATACTCTCCATGCCTGTGAAAAACTGGATTTCCGGATGCTTCAAATCCGAAAAAGCCAAATCCGGCTTACAAATAATTTCTTATATCGGCTCGATGGGATTATTATTCCTGTGCTTATTATATTTATCATCTGGAACATACAGCCCGTTTATTTATCTGAATTTCTGAGGAGGCGCAGACATGAAAAAAATAGCTTATCTGGTTTATAGTATTTTATTTTTCGCAGTCTGTGCCGTGCCGGGCGTGATGCTTCTGAACCGTTCCGGAGAAGATACCAGTTCTGCCGAAAAGCGTCAGCTTGCCGAAATGCCGTCTTTCAAAACCGAAGAAGGAGAATTCAATTCTGAATTCAGCAGTCAGTTTCAGGATTATGTATCAGACCATTTCGGATTCCGGCAGGAGCTTGTCAGTCTGGACAGCCATCTGAAAGCCGATTTGCTTCACGTTTCAGCAGAAGAAAAAGTCATTATCGGAAAAGACGGCTGGTTATTCTACACGCCGACTGTCAATGACTTTATCGGACGGGCGACTGTTTCGGAACTCGGCATTCAGAATATCCGGCATAATCTCGAAATGATGCAGGAATTCACCGAACAGCAGGGAAGTCAGTTTGTTCTGGCAGTCGTGCCGAATAAAAATTCTGTCTATGATGAATATATGCCGGATTATTATTATCATAATAATGGTTTCTGTAATAATAATTATTGGAATCTTTATTCTGCTCTGGAAGAAAGTCCGGTGAATGCTGTCTATCTGCGGTCATATTTTTATGATAATGCAAAATATGATATGATGCCTGAGCCGTTCTATCATAAGCAGGATACGCACTGGAACAATACCGGCGCACTGATTGGCTATCGTGCCATGATGGATGTCACCGGACTGGAATATAATTCCTATTCTGATGCGGAATATCATATTGAACAGAACTGGAAAGGCGATTTGCAGAATATGCTGTTTCCGGGTTCTGACGTTCTGGACGAAAATCATATTTATGATATTGATTTTAATTATACTTATCAGGGAAGATATCATGATTCTGATGATATTACTATCAATACAAAAAATGATTCCGGAACGGGTTCGCTTCTGATGTTCCGTGATTCGTTCGGTGCGGCGGTGATTCCTTATTTTTCGCAGAATTTCCAGACTGCCCGGTATTCCAGAGCAAGACCAAATCCGCTCTATAATCTGGAATCTTCTCATTTTGATGTTGTCATTCTGGAAATCGTCGAGAGAAATATTGCTTGGCTCCAGAAAGAAGCCCCCATGCACAGCGCACTGAAAGCAGATTCTGTTCCGGAAGCCGATGCGCAGGGCAGTGCAGAATATTTCACAGACAAGAACGGTTCGGCATATCTGCAATTCTACGGAACGGCGGAACTTCCGGAAACTCTTGCTTCCGCGCCGGAATATATTTTCACGCTGACTGACGATTCCGGAAATATGCTTTCTTACCGGGCGTATAACTGCTATGAAGCGGATAAATTCGAGTCTGAAGAAATTCTCGATAACGGCTGGTCACTCTACGTTCCCACAGCTGAACTCACAGAACAGAATTATCATCTGACTCTGACTGTAAAGCTTCCGGAAACCTGTCTTACTTGTGAATTAGGCGATTTCGTTCCGGAGCTTTCCTGAACCGACGTTTTGTTACAAATTATGCACAGTTTCCGGGGAAAACAAGTTAAACTGTTGAATTTCGGAATACCCGTTGCATTTGAATTTTTTATGTGCTATAATAAAATCAGAAAGATATGCAAAAGAAAGGGTGCAGATTTATGAAAAAAATAAGAAAAATTGCGGTTCTGCTGTCAGTTCTGATGCTTTCCGCAGCATTTACCGCCTGCAATGAAAGTACTTCTGCCGAAAATACAGAAGAAACAGCCGAAACCGAAGAGGTCACCGAAACCGAAGCTCCTACCGAAGCCGAAACCGAAGATGTCAATCTTCTGCGCATTGCACAGCAGGGAATCTTCTCTTCCGGCGGTATCGTGACAACGCCCGTAGAAGGTGACTACAATCCGGAAAAAAGCTGGCAGGATACTTCCCGCGCCGGAAATACCGCTCATGTTGACCATGCAAATGTATTATATCAGATTCCTGCCGAAGATAACGGCAATCCGATTATCTATCTGCATGGCTATCGTCAGTCGCGTATGTGCTGGATGACAACCCCTGACGGCAGAGAAGGATTTTCCACACTGTTTCTGAAAAATGGTCACAGCGCGTTTCTGGTAGACCAGCCCCGGCGCGGTGAAGCCGGTGCAACAGGTACGATTTCGGATGATACAGAATTCGATATGTGGTACGGCGAACTCGGCGAAGATGAGGAAAAACCGGAAACTGCCACAAAATATCAGCCCGGCGACCAGGCATGGTATACCTATTTTAGAATCGGCAAAACTCCGGAAGAAACAAATCCGAAATCCCAGTTCCCGGAAGGCGAAGAAGCTCTGAATCAGTTCCTGCGCCAGGCAACTCCCAATACCGGAAGTTATGATAAAGCTGTCGTTTCCAAGGCACTCGGCGAGGTCATCAATGATGTCAATACGCTTACCGGAAATAAGAGCATTTTCATGGCACATGCACAGGGATGCTCCACAGCGTGGGATATGCCGGTCGATAATATTTCCGCTATTGTCGCAATTGAGCCGCTGGCTGTTCCGAAATCCAATTCTGTACAGTATAAGAAACTGCTCGAAGCCAATATTCCGATTGTCATTTATTTCGGTGATTATATCGAGGAAGGCGACGAAGAACTGAAATCTACAGAATACTGGCAGGATATCCGGGAATCTGCGATTGCTTTTGCCGAACAGTATCAGGAAGACGGCGGCGACTGCACCGTCGTTGACCTTCCGGGAGAAGGCATCAAGGGCAATTCTCATTTTCTGTTCCAGGAGAAGAATAACGAAAAAATTGCGGATTTAATTGAAAAATGGTTCGGTGAACATGGTCTGAATTAAAAAATACCTGACTTCTGGTTTCAGAAGTCAGGCTTTTTTATTACTTGTTCAGTACTTTCTTGACAGTTGCGATAATATTTTCACTGGATAAGCCGAATTCTTTCAGCAGGTCAACAGCAGGTCCCGAATGTCCAAATTCATCATTGACACCGATTTTCGTCACCGGAACAGGACAGCATTCTGTTACACAGTCGGCGACTGCACTGCCCAGACCGCCGATAATGCTGTGTTCTTCAACAGTGACAATTCTGCCGGTTTCTTTAGCGGCTTTGCAGATAAGCTCTTTATCGAGCGGCTTGATGGTATGAATATTAATCACTCTTGCGGAAATGCCCTCTGCTTTGAGCGCATCTGCCGCGGTAACAGCTTCGCCGACCATCAGACCAGTCGCAACGATAGTGATTTCATCTTTATCAAATTCCCGAAGCGTGATGCCCTTGCCGAGTTCAAATTTATAAGTTGCCGGGTTGTTCAATATCGGAGCGGCTAATCTGCCGAATCGCATATAAACGGGCCCTTCATGCAGAATCGCAGCTTCAACAGCGGCTTTGGCTTCGACATCATCGCTCGGAACAATCACTGTCATGCCCGGAATGGTACGCATTAATGCAATATCTTCATTGCACTGATGAGTAGCACCATCTTCGCCAACGGAAATGCCGGCATGTGTTGCGCCGATTTTAACATTCAGATGCGGATAGCCGACAGAGTTTCTCACAATTTCATAAGCGCGTCCGGCGGCGAACATTGCAAACGTACTCGCGAACGGAATCATTCCGGATGCCGCTAATCCGGCGGCAACGCCCATCATATTGGCTTCGGCGATACCGCAGTCAAAGAATCTGTCCGGATATGCCTTCTTGAAAATGCCTGTCTTGGTAGCGGCGGCAAGGTCAGCATCCAGAACGACCAGTTTCGGATATTTTTCCGCTAAATCTCTCAGAGCTTCGCCGTAGCTTTCTCTGGTAGCCTTTTTGATTACATCAGCCATAATTACGCCTCCAGTTCTGCCAGAGCTGCTTTCAGCTCGTTCATAGCCTGTTCGTACTGTTCCGCATTCGGTGCGGAGCCGTGCCATGATACCTGATTTTCCATGAAGGAAACGCCCTTGCCCTTGACACTCTTCTGAATGATAGCAACCGGCTTTCCGGTGACAGTTTCTGCTTCTTTGAAAGCTTCGTCAAGCTTATCAAAATCATGAGCATCATCGACAACAATCACATGCCAGCCGAACGCGCGGAATTTTTCGTCAATCGGTTCCGGAGAGCAGACTTCTGTAATTTTGCCATCAATCTGTAAACCGTTGTTATCCACAATCGCTGTCAGATTGTCAAGCTTGTAATGTGCCGCGAACATAGCGGCTTCCCAGACCTGACCTTCTTCGATTTCGCCGTCGCCTAAGACAGTATATACATGATAGTCTTTTTTATTGATTTTTCCGGCAAGAGCCATGCCGCAGGCGGCGGAAATGCCCTGACCTAAAGAACCGCTTGACATATCCACACCCGGAATGTGAATGCAGGGATGACCCTGTAACAGTGCGCCGATATGACGCAGACTTTCCAGTTCTTTCTTATCGAAATAGCCTTTTTCAGCCAGTACAGCGTATAATGCCGGAGCAGTATGACCTTTCGAGAGTACCAGTCTGTCACGGTTTTCATCATCAGGATTCTGTGCGCTGACATTCATCTTGTTGTAATACAGATAAGTCAGCAGGTCAGCAATCGAGAGCGAACCGCCCGGATGACCGGATTTTGCATGAAATGTTCCTGTCAGAACACCCATGCGGACATTGACAGCCGTTTTCATGAGCTGTTTTTTTAATGTTGCATCCATGAGTAAACCTCCAGTTTATATTTAACAGCTTTTGCTGTTATTTCTTAATTCATCAATATTGAAAATATCATCATTCAATTCAGAATCCGGCTTTGCCGTAAACCATTTTTCATGCATCCGGAAGATAGCTTCCAGAGGCAGAGTTGAGCCTGGATGACCGCCGTCCGGAACAAGCTCGCAGTTTTCCTTTCCGAGCATGGCGATAATATAATTATGTGTGTCCAGAACATCATCATTCAGCCCGATAACAGCATGAGTAAGACCGGCATAACAGGACTTCATGAATTCAAAGTTTCTGGTATAGCGCAGATATTCAGCTAAGAATTTTTTATCTGTCACCCCTGCTTTTGCAAAAAAGATATGCGGCGTAATACAGGGATTTATCAGCACCGCCGGACAGCCTTTCACACTGCTGACAGCCTGTGCGAAATAGCCGCCCATACTGCTCCCGACGACAGCTTCACAGTGTGCGGATTTGTATAATTCTGTCAGTCTGGCTATCAAGTCTCTGGGGTATTCGTTATCATAGTCAATCTGAGGGGAAATCACCTCGTAACCGCAGGCTTTCAGCGCATAGCAGGCAGAATTTTCTGCTGCTGCATGATAGCCGTGAAGATTCAGGATTTTCATCATATCACCTCTTGCTTCAGAATTTTATCAATTAATTCAGCCATTGCGCCTTGTTCGCAGGTTCTGGAGAGAATCAAATCAGAGACAGACTTTACAGATTCTGCGGCATTCGCCGGACATACTGCCAAATCCGCAGCTTTGAGCATTTCGATATCATTGTCATAATCGCCGACGGCAATCATTTTGAAGCCTTCCATGCCGGGCAGATTCCTGTATTCGTTCAGAGCCGAGCCTTTGGAATTTCCGACTGGAAGCATTTCATAAAACCGTTTTTCCGAACGGATGAAATCTACATTCCGAAAATGCTTGTTCCGGATATACTGAATAAACTCAGGCATTTGTTCTTCCGGCATGGCAAACAGAACTTTCAGCCAGATGCCCTGTACTTCTTGAATTGTGCCGTATTCCGGAACAACACCGCAGACTTTAACATGCATCTGTTCTGTTTCGGTATTATTGATAACCCATGTATCTTCGGCGCAGAGGACTTCCACACCGACATGAGGATTTTCTTTCAGGATTTCGGCGGTCATGGTTTTGGCTTCGTCCGGGAGTGCCTGTAGAATCTGCTTTTCTCCGGAAACCGGATGGTAAATCATACCGCCGTTGAACACTATCATCGGACTTCTGAGTTTCAGCATTCCGGCATAGCGTTCGGAAGCCTGAATGGTTCTGCCCGTTGCGACAGAGAAAACGCCTCCGGCTTGCTCGAACTTCCGGATTGCCTGTAAATCTGTCTCTAACGGAATCTTGCTTGATGGTAACAGGGTACCGTCCAAATCAGTAATGATACAGATTTTCTGATTCAAATTCATGATAACTCACATCTTTTCAAACTTGTTTAGTAATTTCTGGAAATATTCCGGTGCAGGGCGTTCAAATTCGAGGTATTCGCCTGTTCTTGGGTGAAGAAAGCCGATTTTCCGGGCATGAAGGCACTGCCCCTGAATGCCCTTAACGGCTTTTCCGTAAACATCATCGCCGTAGACCGGATGACCGATATAGGCAAGATGCACTCGAATCTGATGGGTTCTTCCGGTTTCGAGAATCAGTTTCAGGTGTGCAAAGCCGCTGTATTGCTTTAATACTTCGTAATGTGTGACAGCGTCTTTGGAATTCTTGTCTGTCACGCACATTTTTTTCCGGTCGGCGGTGCTTCTGCCGATAGGCGCGTGAATCGTTCCGGTCGAATCCGGAAAATTCCCGACAGCAATTGCTTCATATTCTCTGGTAAAGCTGTGTTCTTTAATCTGTTCAGCAAGTCCCTGATGTGCCGTGTCATTTTTCGCGACAATCAGCAGACCGCTAGTATTCTTGTCGATTCGGTGGACGATTCCCGGACGAATCACCCCGTTGATTCCTGAAAGACTGTCTTTACAGTGGAACAATAACGCATTGACAAGGGTTTCATCATAGTTTCCGGCGGCAGGATGGACAACCATGCCTTTCGGCTTGTTGACAACAAGTAAATCATCATCTTCATAGACGATATCCAGCGGAATCTCCTGCGGAACAACTTCGATTTCTTCCGGCGGCGGAATCAGAATTTCGATATTCGCGCCGGGTTTCGGTCTGAAATTCTTGGGAATCGGCTTGCCGTCCGCGGTAACGTTTCCGGTTGCGATAAGTCCCTGTACAGCGCATCTTGTCAAGCCGATTTCAAGACTTGCTATCCACTTGTCAAGCCGTGAACCTTCGGCATCTGCCGGAAAGATAAATTCATGTTTGGTCATGTTCCGGAGTCTCCTGTTTTTTAGTCTTGTCCTCCGAGAAGAACAGAATATAAATCATCAGCAGAGCCGTCCCGACGCATACGAAACAGTCCGCAAAGTTAAAAATCGCAAAGTTAAATAATTTCAGGTCGAGATAATCGACAACCGCACCTCCGCGGAAAATTCTGTCAATCATATTCCCGACTGCGCCGCCGAGAATCATGACTAAGCTCCAGAACAGAAGTTTATGTTTCTTTCCGTGATGAATCAGCACATAGGTACATGCCCCGATTCCGATTGCCGTGACAATCAGCAGAAAGACCGTCTGTCCCGAAAAACTGCTGAATGCCGAGCCGGTATTCTCGATATAATGCAGATGCATAATATCCAGACTGCCGATTTTCAGGAAATCCTTTTCCTGATACAGTTCAAAATTCTGCACAATCCAGTATTTGATAAGCTGGTCGGCTCCGGCGATTGCCAGAACGACAAGCAGTGCCAATATCAGCAAAACGATTTCCCCTTTCTGATAATTCAGGAAAACAGCAGGCTTGCCGTCCGTAAGAACGGCAAACCGCCATTTTAAAGTTTTAATTATTCGCCGATAACTTCTGCACAGCGTTTGCAGAGTGTCGGATGCAAAGTAATCTTTCCGACTTCTTCGGAATAGCACCAGCATCTTTCGCACTTGTTGCCGGAAGCCTTTTCGACAGCGATTTCATATCCGGATTCGCCGGAAACTTCGCCCGTCTTGATTTCAACAGCAGATACAATGAAAACATCTTTCAGTTCCGGATAGCTGTTGAAGCGTTCAGCGGTCGTGTCATCTGCTACAGTGATGATAACCTTCGCTTCGAGAGACTTGCCGATAACTTTTTCATTTCTCTTTTCTTCGAGCTTCTTGTTGACAGCTTCGCGCAGATTGTAGATTTCTTCCCATTTTGCGGTGAATTTTTCATCCAGAGTCACGCCGGTCTTGGGTAAGAACTGATTCAGGAAAACGCTTCTTGCATCATCTTCGGCTTTATGAGGCATATTCTGCCAGATTTCCTCGCCGGTGAAACTGAGAATCGGCGCAACCATACGAACGAGTGCATCCAGAATGCGATACATAGCAGTCTGAGCGGCACGTCTTGTCGGCGCGGTGACTTTTTCGCAGTAGAGTCTGTCCTTGATGATATCCAGATAGAAGCTTGACAAATCAACAATGCAGAAATTGTGAATTGCATGGAACACAATATGGAAATCATAAGCATCATAGCCGGCATTGACCTTATCGGTCAGAGCGTCTAAGCGCATGAGAATCCACTTGTCGAGTTCTTCGAGTTTATCATCAGATACGGAATCCGTATCGGGATTGAAGACAGCTTCGCCGTCGCTGAAGTTGCCGAGGATATATCTTGCGGTATTTCTGATTTTTCTGTAAGCATCGGAAAGCTGACTTAAGATATCTTTGGAAATTCTGATATCAGAATGATAATCGGAAGAAGCAACCCAGAGTCTTAAAATATCAGCACCGTACTGGTCGATAATTTCTTCGGGAGCGATACCGTTTCCGAGAGATTTGTGCATTGCCTTGCCTTCGCCGTCAACGACCCAGCCGTGAGTGCAGACAGATTTATAAGGCGCAGTGCCTTTGTAAACAACGGAAGTCAGCAGAGAACTCTGGAACCATCCGCGGTACTGGTCAGCACCTTCGAGATAGAGGTCAGCAGGCCATGTGAGTTCGTCATAGTTATCCAGTACAGCCGTATGAGAGACACCGGAATCGAACCAGACATCCATGATATCATATTCTTTGGTGAATTCCTTGCATCCGCATTCGCAGACGGTATCAGCCGGAATAAGTTCGGAAACTTCCTTTGTCCACCAAGCGTCAGAGCCTTCTTTTCTGAATACATCAGCAATGCTCTTGATAGTCGCATCTGTGATGATGGGCTTCTTGCAGTCTGCACAGTAAACAACAGGAATCGGAACACCCCATGTTCTCTGACGGGAAATACACCAGTCGCTTCTGTCGCGAACCATGCCTTTGATACGGTCTTCGCCCCATTCCGGAATCCACTTTACACCTTCGATAGCCTTGACAGCGTCTTCCTTGAAGCCGTTGACGGAGCAGAACCACTGTTCTGTCGCTCTGTAGATAATCGGGGAATGGCATCTCCAGCAGTGCGGATACTGATGGACAATACTCTGCATGGCAAGCATAGCACCGGTTTCAACGAGTTTTTCAGCGATTTTCTTGTTGGCTTCGTTTGTGTCCAGACCTTCAAATTCGCCTGCTTCGGCAGTCTGTCTGCCTTTGGAATCGACGCAGACGATAATGCCGATATCATCATAGTTCTTGCAGACTTCATAGTCTTCGACACCGTAGCCCGGAGCAGTATGAACGCATCCGGTACCGCTTTCCAGTGTGACATGGTCGCCGATGATAATCGGAGAACATCTGTCATACAGCGGATGCTTTGTCCTGATGCCTTCAAGCTGTGCGCCTGTGAAGATACCGTCTGTAGAATAATCCTTGATTCCGGCGGTTTCCATTACGGTCTTGACGAGTTCGTCAGCCATAACGTAATATTCTTCGCCGACTTTTACCAGAGTATAGTTATAATCCGGTCCCAGACAGATTGCAAGGTTGCCGGGGATTGTCCATGTGGTCGTTGTCCAGATAACGAAATATACGTTATCGAGATTCAGACCCATCTTTGTGAACAAGCCCTTGTCATCTGTGACTCTGAATTTCACATAGATAGAATTGCAGGGGTCATTTTCGTATTCGATTTCAGCTTCTGCAAGGGCAGTATTACAGTCCGGACACCAGTAGACAGGCTTCAGACCTTTGTACATATAGCCGTCCTTTGCCATCTTGCCGAATACTTCGACCTGACGGGCTTCATATTCGGGTCTTAATGTTAAATAGGGATGGTCATAATCGGCGATGCTTCCCAGACGCTTGAACTGCTGTTTCTGATTCTCGACATGAGTGAGCGCAAAATCCTTGCAGGCTTTGCGGAGTTCTACAGGCGGAATCGCGCCGTTTTCCACGCCGATTTCTTTCAGGGCTTTCAGTTCGATAGGAAGTCCGTGGGTATCCCAGCCGGGAACATAGGGCGCATAATAGCCGGTCATGTTCTTCTGCTTGAAGATGAAATCTTTCAGAGTTTTGTTCAGAGCCGTGCCGATGTGAATTGTACCATTTGCATAAGGGGGACCGTCATGAAACATGAATGACGGTTTTCCGGCATTTTTCTGCATCATCAGGTCATAGAGCCGTTCGGTTTCCCATTTGCCCAGCAAATCGGGTTCGCGTTTGGGGAGATTGCCTCTCATGGGAAAATCCGTTTTCGGCATGTTCAGGCTGTTTTTATAATCTTGTGCCATGGGTTCTCATAGTCCTTTCTTACTGTTTTTTGATTATACAAAATCTTCCGGAGAAGGCGGAACAAAAGCAGAAGGGGAATCCGCCTTGAGTTCCGGCAAATCGGAAACAGAAGACAGTGCAAGCACTTCGTCCAGTTCCGTGCCGTCGGAATCGGAAGACGGCGGAGGCAGTTCTTCGTTTTCTTCCGGAATATTGGAAATCATTTCCAGATGTCCTTTATACATATCGAATAAGCTGCGCTTGAAATCGGCAACCATTTTCTTGACCTGTGCAAGGGCTTCTTTTTCCTTTGCGATTTCGGCGCGGTTCTTTTCCATTGCGATATCATGCTGACGGGTTGCCTCATCGAGGAGCATTGCAGCTTCTTCTTTGGCTCTGTTGAGAATCTGGTCAGCTTTTTCGTTGGCTTCGTTGATGACTCTGTGACCCTCTTTCTGTGCGCCGAGCAGCGCATCTTTAAGGGCTTCTTCGTCTTTCATGTACTCGCGGACTTTGTCGGCAAGCACCTGAATTTTATGATTGCTGTCCTCGCGTTCGTTGTCGATTTCCTGAAATGTCGCTTCGAGCTGTCCGAGGAATTCGTCAATGTCTTCCGGACGGTAGCCCCATGCGGCTTTTTCAAAACGTTTTTCCCTGATTTCCTGTGCGGTCATCATAATGCAATTCACCTCTGCTATAAATTTATCAGTAAATTTAAATAATTATAAATATTTTTCAATCACAATATGCAGACGGTTTTTCTTGGTCGGCATACTGATTGATTTCAGATGAAATTTTCCGTACCCTCTGACGGAAAAGAGATCGCCCGGCTTGAGCAGTCTGGAATTTTCGGATTCTTCCTGATAGTTGAGCATGACAAGCTGACGGGCAATCAGCTGGGTACAGGCTTCGCGGCTCAGACCAAGAGCAGTTTTCAGAACAGCATCAAGTCTGGGGGAGGAGACAGTACCGGAAATTTCTTTTTTCTCCTGATGATAGGTTTCATCAAAAGGGAGGGTATCAGTGACCTTGACACCGACACGACCGATTTTTGTCAGGCTCATGCCGACAGAAGCCGCCGCGCCCGTGACAAAACACTGTATTTTTCCGGGGAAGACCAGAATGTCTCCGATAAGACTGCGGTCTATCTGCTGTGCCATCAGACTGCCGAGCATGTCGCGGTGGGTCAGCCTGTCCGATTCCCGGAATGTGAAGGTCAGGCAGGTGAGGGGGAAGTCTGTGTCTTCCGGCAGGGCATCTTCTGTATGAATGCAGAGAATGCCGCGTTCTGCTTCCGGATAGCCGCCGTAAAAACGGTAAGAGCCTTCTGTCAGGACGGATTTTGCAAGTGTATACTGCCGTCTGTCCAGAAATGCGGTGAAACTCTGCCACGCATTTTTTCTGGACAAGTCCCGGATATGTGCCAGAAGAATTTTATCGGCATCCTGCTGTTTCTGGTTCATGATGTCAGATGATTACGCCGTTGTTTTCCAGTTCGGCAGCGAGGTCATCCCCGATGAAGCCGACATTGTAGGGCGTGATGATGTAGGTCAGATTGGCAACCGGTTTCAGGCTGCCGCTGATAGCGTAAGAAACGCCGACGAGGAAATCAATGATTCTTCTGCGGTTTTCCGGAGAAGCGGTTTCCAGATTCAGTACTACAGTTTTCCGGCTGATAAGATGGTCAGCAATGGCTTTGGCATCCGTGAACACTTCCGGCTTGACAAGGACAACCTGTAACTGTGCGGTTGCCTGAATGTTCACAATATTGCCGGATTCGTGTCCGGCGAGCTGTTCTTCAATACTCGGAACAGAGGGAATATCCTGACTTTTATGGTCGCTTTTCTGTTCCGGTTCGTCAGAAGGAAAGAAAAATTCTTTCATATTGTCAAAAAGTTTCATGATGATTTTCTCCATTCTCCGTATGTCACAAATACAGCGGTGCATACGGACACCGTGTAGATTCAAAAAAATTATTTCTGATAGTTCCTTGCACCGAACAGGGCAGAGCCGATTCTCACAAGATTGGAGCCGTAACGGATTGCCTGTGCATAATCGCCGGACATGCCCATGGAGAGAATGCTCATTTCGGTATCAGGAAGCTGAATTTCCTTGGTTTTCAGGAACAGTTCCTGCATGGCTTCCAGAAAGCGGGTATCTTCCGACGGCGGCGGAATGGTCATCAGACCGCAGACGCGGACATTCGGCATTTCGGCAATCTGTTCCAGCAGACTGGGAAGGGTTTCCGGTGTCATGCCGCTTTTGGAATCTTCACCGCCGATATTGACTTCTAACAGAATATCCTGCTTTATGTTATGCTTGGCGGCACAGCGGTCAATCTCCTGTGCCAGCGACAGCTTGTTGACAGACTGAATCATCCGGATATTGCCGATGAGATATTTTACTTTATTGCTTTGCAGTGTGCCGATAAAATCGACCGGAATGCCCTGACGATAGGCATCTTTTTTGGACTGATATTCCTGCACTCTGTTTTCGCCCAGCAGCGAAATGCCGCAGTCAATGGCGCAGTTGACCAGTTCCGGTGCAACGGTTTTGGTGACTGCCATGAACGAAATGTCTTCCGGAGTTCTGCCGCTTTTCACAGCGGCTTCTGCAATTTCATCCCGGATTCGTGCATAATTGTCCTGCACCTGACGGAGACTATTCTCCATTTGCATCAATTCCTTTCGTAATAATCGAATCATAAAGCCCCAGATAGCTTTTTTCAATTCTCCGGGCAGAAATCACAAAGTCTGTTCCCTCATAGACAACGTCTAGTTTGCGGAATTCCGGCTGTTCGCCGTCCAGGATATAAACCCCTCTGTATCTGGTGGTGACCTGTGTGATTTTTCCGGTTTCCTCGTCTGTGACTTCTTCCGTAATGCTCCGGAAACGCAGTGCGCTTCTCGGTACGCGGATTCCCTGATATTCCCCCCGAATCAGCTCTACATGCTCAGTTCTGTGCTGTACCAGATTATAGGTCATTTCCTCGCAGGTAATGCCGATAATCGTCTGTGCATCGCCGGCTTCGGCATTGACAGAAGTGATTTCCCCTGTCACGGTTTCAGACGCAGAGGCGAATTTCAAAGTCAGCTGTTCGCCCTGCTTGTATTTTTTTTCAGAATTATCTACTACAGCGACAAGCACCCACTGATAATTGTCAATCAGCTTGCCGATGACGGCAGGATTTTTCTGCCCTGTTCCGGCATCCTGAATGCTTTCAAGCTTGGCAGCAGTCAGACTGCCGATATCACTGAGTGTCAGTTCAGATTCATAGCCGTCTGCATAGCTGACAAAATAGGCAGCCGATTCTGCGCGAATCACATCCAGAGGCTGTTCCTGTGCTTTCTGCAAAGCGGCAATCTCCGAACGGATTGCACGCATCTGTTCGGCGTAGCTGCTGTCTTTTCCGGTAATCAGCTGATAAGTACTCAGAAGCACCAGCATTTCTTCCCGCGAAGCCTGTAAATCCGTCAGAACATGCTGTTCCCGGCGGTACAGAAAATCTTTGTAATTCTCTGTAAACAGTTCCGCAATATTGGAAGGCTGTGCCGTCTGGGTCGTGCCGGGATTGGAAATGCGTTCCAGAAGATATAATTCATTCTGGAGAGCGGTGATTTTCTGTTCAATTTCTATCTGATTTTCAGAGGAATAGACGTTGGCAATCACGCCGTCTGCTCCGATTTTTCCGCCGTCGGACACTTCATAGCTGATAACACCCTGTCCGTTATAAGTAATTACTTCTTCATTGCGGATAAAAACGCCCTGTACCTGTTCGGAATCCATTCCCTCCGACAGCAGGGCGGTTTCCGTCTGGTAATGCTGGTCAAGCTGTTTGACAAGTACATTGATAACTGTGATGATAATCAGAACAGATACCATGACCAGCACAGCCGAAAGCATTTCCGAATTCATGCTGTCTTATTCCGGCTTGTCCTCGCTGTCCAGAATGGATACCGGACGGGACGGCGCAATCGTAGAAATCGCATGTTTGTAGACAAGCTGCTGCTGTCCGGCGCAGTCGAAAATGACAACGTAGTTGTCAAAGCCCTTGACAATCCCTTTGCACTGGAAGCCATTGACCAGATAAGTTGTCACCATAATTTTTTCCTTGCGAGCCTGGTTCAGAAATGTATCCTGAAGATTCATTGTTTTATTCATAGTGTAAAAATATCTCCTTTCAAAATAAAAACACTGTGACATTACGTCATTATTCATTATAGCACAAATTTTCAATTTTGGCTATCATTTTTTCAGCTTTTTCAGAAATTTCTTGCAGTTCATCATTTTTACTCAATATCAACCAGTGAATTTGAGCATTTCGACGAAACCATGTGAGCTGCCGCTTGGCATAACGGCGGCTTTCCTGCTGAATCATGGCGATACAGTTTTCGAGAGTATCACGATTTTCCAGATAGGGAATCAATTCTTTATAGCCAATTGCCGCGGAAGCTGTGCCGGAAGCATCTGTCTGATATGCCTGCCGGACTTCTTCGAGCATTCCGGCATCGAGCATTTTGTAAACGCGCTGGTTAATCCGGGCGTATAAGTCCTGACGGTCGGCATAGTCCAGACCAAGAAGAAAAGCATCATACGGCGATTCCTTTGCAAGATTCTGTGCTTTGTATTCTGTGAAGGTCTTTCCTGTGCGGAGACAGACTTCCAGAGCGCGGACAAGCCGGACGGTATTATTGACATGAATTTTTTCAGCGGCTTCCGGGTCGAGTTCCAGAAGCTGCTGATATAAGCTTTCATTGCCTTCGGTCTGCGCCCTTGCAAGAAGTTCCTGCCGGATGGAAGTATCTTCCTGTTCCGGAGTAAACTGCAAGCCGTTCACGACACTGTCGATATATAAGCCTGTACCGCCGACCATTATCGGCAGTTTTCCTCTTGCGGAAATTTCCTGAATTTTCTGGTTCGCAAGGCTGACATATTCGGCAACCGAGAAATTCTGCGAACGCTTTACAATACTGATAAGATGGTGAGGAATATTCTGCCTCTCCTCTGGTGTGGGCTTGGCGGTGGTAATGTCAAGCCCTTCATAAATCTGCATGGAATCGGCGGAGATGATTTCGCCGTTCAGACGCTTCGCCAGTTCTACGCCGAGCGCGGTCTTGCCGGATGCCGTTGCCCCGACAATCGCTAATAATTTCTGTTTCATAATATTATTATATCTTTCTTATGGTTTACAGTTTCCGCACGGAGAATAACCCTGTGCGATAGCTTCTTCACGAGTGCCATAGAATTTCTGACGATTCTCCGGATTCATCTGTGTGACACTTGCACAGGTGGGATAATGAAATTTTTTTCGATAAGTATTTAGAATGTAAGTAGGTGATGACGATGTATGTTCTTTTAAAGAATCAGATGTATGTTCTTTTAAAGAATCAGAAGTTAGGATATGGAAACCCAAAAAACTGATTCCGGCAATAATGAATATAATAATCAGCAGTCCGATGACAACTTTCTTTTTTTCCATTTTATGCTCCTTCTGAATTCTATATAATTCTCTTAAACTGTTTTTCCAGCTGGTATTTCGATAAGACAAACATCACCGGTCTGCCGTGCGGACAATGCCGGATATTTTCATCCCGGCAGACCTGCTCCGCCAGAGACTGCATTTCCTGAAGCGTATTTTTATCATTCGCGCGGATTGCCGATTTGCACGCTAATTCATGAAGCGTATCTTCCAGAGCGCGGCTCTGCGGATTTACTTTTCCCAGATAGAGATTATGCGCGATTTCCTGAATAATCTCTTCCAGATTCATTTCTGCAAAGAACAACGGTGCGGCGGTTGCCGTCAGACAGGGCTTTCCGGAAAAGTCAAATACAAATCCCAGACGCTTCAATAATTCCGGATTTTCTTCCATAGCGGAAAATTCTTCCAGTGTCAGCAGAACTTTACAGGGAGAAAGCAATTCCTGCCGGTACTGCTGACAGTTTTCTTTCCGGAGACGCTCGAAAATAATACGCTCATGCGCGGCGTGTTTGTCGATGATAATCATGTTATCACCTGACTGCGCTGTAATATAATTCCCGAACAGTTCGCCGATAACTTGAATATCTTTGAACATTTCCTGTTCCGGCGGAAAGACCGGGTCCTGATAGTCCTGAACTTCCGGAACGTTTTCCGGTTCGGGAATTTCTTCCGGAACGGAAGTTCTGGTTTCTTCTTCGAGGTCTTCGGGTTCGGGCTTAATATCCAGATAACTGTCCGGAACAGTAAGCGTTTTCGGAAGCGGTTCTCTCACATACTGAGAGGGCTTCGGTTCTTCGGGTTCTTGTTCCATATAGCCGGACGGCTGAGGGAGATTTATCTGAAAAGGCATATCCTGCTGATTCAGCGTCTGAAAGCGCGGTTTCTGTTCGGCTATCTGCGGACGGCTGACCGGAACAGGATTTTCCTGAAACAAGGGTTTCTGTGTGTATTCCGGCTGAGGCGCACCGCCGTACCAGTCGGCTTTCCGGGTCTGAAATTCATAAATCAGACCGTTTTTCAGAAAGGCATTCTTGACCGCGAAATATATCGCATCGATAACTTTCTTTTCTTCGGAAAATCTGACTTCGGCTTTCGAGGGGTGAATATTTACGTCGAGCGAATCGGCAGGCATATCAAGCATCAGCACGCAAGCCGGAAACTTCCCGGTCATGAGCAAGTTTTCATAGGCACTTTCCAGAGCCACAGAACAGCTTTTTGATTTGACATATCTGCCGTTGACAAAGAAATTCTGAAATGTTCGGTTATTCTTGGCATACAGCGGCTTGATGACATAGCCGTTCACAGAAATGCCGTCCTGTTCGTGGCTGACCGGAATCAGGTCACGGGCGAAATCTTTTCCGTAAACGGCGTGAATCGCTTCTATCAGTTCTCCAGTGCCGTCGGAATGGAAATCAAGCTTGTTATCCCGGATAAACTTGAACGCAATTTCCGGATGAGAAATCGCGATTTTCTGGATAATCTGGGAGATGGCATTACCTTCCGCAACGTCTTTTTTCATGAATTTCCGTCTTGCCGGAACGTTGAAGAACAAGTCCTTAATGACTAAAGTCGTACCGTCCGGACAGCCGCATTCCTGAACTTCTGAGCCATCACCCCCGGCGATTTCGTATTCCGAACCGAAATCATCTTCCCGGCGTTTTGTGAGAACTGTCACACGAGATACTGCCGAGACAGAAGCCAGAGCTTCGCCCCGGAATCCGAGTGTATGAATATTTTCGAGGTCGATTTTCTCTCTGACTTTGCTGGTGGCATGACGGAGAAAGGCTTTCGGAACGTCTTCGGCAGACATGCCGCACCCGTCGTCTACGATTCTCATGAAAGTCGTACCGCCGTTTTTGATTTCGACAGTAATTCTTGAAGCTCCGGCATCTATGGAATTTTCGACTAATTCTTTAATGACAGAAGCCGGCTTTTCGATAACCTCTCCGGCGGCGATAAGCTCCGAAACCGATTTGTCCAGTACAGTGATAACAGACATTTTTTCTCCTTTCATGCGTTTTACGTTATTTAACCAGTTTGTATTTTTCTCTCATATCAAATTCATAATGAATCAATTTGAGACGCAGATTTTCATATTTTTCGCCGTGTTCCTGCCATTCGTTATCACAGCTTTCGTCACAAGCCTGACTGATAAACCATGCAAATGTAGTTTCTTCATACAAAGGCAGACAGATGACTGCATCTGACAGGATTTCATCAATCCGGCTGTCTCCGGAGCTTTTGCAGATTCCGCGCTTACCGGTTCTGATTTCTGAAAAAGTTTTTGCTGTCAGCAGAGAATCAGGCATGATGATGACAATTTCACAATATGAAGTATTATCTGAAAAATATTTTTCCACACTGCAAATCAGGATATTTTCATATTTAAGTGCCAATGTGATGCTGTCTACAGACAGTATCGCACTGCGGAAACCTTTCTGTTTCTCAAAGAATTTTACAACACGCTCAACATCAGATTCGGATAACTGCACGATTTCAAATCCTGTATCATCCATGAAAGATTTCTCCTTTCAGTTCAGCATAGAATATAATTCTTCTAAGAACTCTCGGCATTCAGAATCAGATAATTCTGCAATATTGGTTCTGCGGAGTTTTTTCGGAATTTCGTTTTCCTGCTGAATATCGAAACTGAACTGTTCTTCCGGTTCGGGAACGGCTTGATTCGGAATCGGCTTGTTCGCTTCCATTTCGTGAAGGAGTTCACGGGCGCGTTCAAGAACCTTGTTCGGCAGTCCGGCGAGTTTGGCAACATCAATTCCGTAGCTGTCATCCGTACCGCCGGGAACGATTTTTCTTAAGAAGCGAATACCGTCTTTGCTTTTCCGGACGGCGATACTATAGTTTTTAATGCCGGACATTTCCTGTTCGAGGGAGATTAGTTCATGATAGTGCGTTGCAAACAGGGTTTTACAGCCGAGATTCCGGGCATTGCAGATATATTCCGCAACGGCTCTGGCAATGCTGATACCGTCAAATGTAGAAGTGCCTCTGCCGACTTCGTCTAAGATAACAAGACTGTCTTTTGTAGCGTATTTGAGGATTTCGGCGACTTCTTTCATCTCGACCATGAAGGTGCTTTCTCCGGCGGCTAAGTCATCGGACGCGCCGACTCTGGTGAAAATCCGGTCAACTGCCGAAATCTTCGCATAGCTTGCCGGGACGAAACTGCCCATCTGCGCCATCAGGACGATTAAGGCAGTCTGCCGCATATAAGTAGATTTACCGGACATGTTGGGACCTGTAATAATTGAAAGCCGGTTCTGATTCGTATCTAAGTAGACGTTATTCGGAACAAAGACATCTTCCTGAAGCATCTGTTCGACAACCGGGTGACGACCATCGCGGATATCAAGAATTCCGTCGATAGAGATTTCCGGCTTGTAATAATTATTTTTGGAAGCTGTTTCCGCGAACGAAACAAGTACATCCACCTGCGCCAGTGCGGAAGCCGTTTCCTGTACCTGAACAAGTGCTTCTGAAAGATAATCGCGTACCTGTGAATAAAGTTCCTGTTCTAGCTGTAAAGCTTTATCCTTCGCGCCGAGTACGGAATTTTCTGCTTTTTTGAGTTCTTCTGTAATAAAGCGTTCCGCATTGACAAGCGTCTGCTTTCTGATATAGTAATCCGGAATCTTATCGTAATAAGAACGGGTGACTTCCAGACAGAAGCCGAATGTTTTATGTGTGACAATTTTCAGATTTCGGATTCCGGTTTTTTCCTTTTCCTGTTCGAGAATGTTATCAATCAGGGAACTGCCGTTGTTCATCATATCGCGGAGTTCATCAAGATTCCGGTCGAAGCCTTCCCGGATAACACCGCCGTCTTTGAGCGTCACAGGCGGGTCGGGAACGATAGCACGGTCGATTAAGTCAGCAATCTGCTGTAAATCGGAAATTGTTTTTTCCAGACGAATGAGCAGACTGCTGTCATCGAATTCAGATAATACAGATTTCAGTTCCGGAAGTTCCTGCGCGGTCACGCAGAGAGCGCGTAAATCGCGCGGATTGGCTTTTTTGTAAACGATTCTGGTCATGAGCCGTTCGAGGTCGTAGATATTTTCGAGCGATTCTTCCAGATGCCGGGTATGCATGTTATGTTTCATAAGCGAATCGACCGCATCCAGACGCGCCATAATCCGCGCCGGACTTCTTAACGGTCGTTCAATCCACTGTTTGAGCATACGCTTTCCCATTGCCGTCCGGGTGCAGTCGAGAATCGACAGCAGAGAGCCTTTCTTGTTTCCGGTTCTCATGGTAGAGGTTAATTCCAGATTCCGGAGCGCGTTATAATCCAGAGCCATATATGCCGAATTGTCGCTTAATTCCAGACTGGTGAATCTGCCGACAGGTGTTTTCTGGGTATCCTGAATATAGGTGAACAGTCCGCAGACAGCAGAAGTTTCCGCGCCTTCGGACGGCAGACCGAGTTCTGACAGGGACTGAACGGAAAACTGTCGGCAGACGGTTTCACTCTGTTCTGCCGGAGAAAAAGAAATATCATCCTGTAAATCGCATAAGCATCTGAGCCGGATTTTAATAAAATTATTGACTTCTTTCAGGTCAAGAAACTCCTGATTGAAGATGAGTTCAACAGGGGCATATCTTGATAATAAATTGATAATTTCATCCTGATGGCTGTTATCTTCCACAGAATAGAGAGAAGCTTCCCCGGTAGACAAATCCGCAAAGCAGAGCGCGATTTCTTTCCTGCTGCAATAGATACAGCATAAGTAATTATTAGAAGCATCATCAAGCATATCATTTTCGATAACCGTACCGGGCGTGACAACACGAATGACTTCGCGTTCGACAAGACCTTTGCTGAGTGCCGGGTCAGTCATCTGTTCGCAGATAGCGACTTTATAGCCCAAGTCGATTAGTCTTTTCAGATAAATTTCATAGCTGTGATAGGGAATGCCGCACATCGGGGCGCGTTCGGAAAGTCCGCAGTCGCGCCCGGTGAGAGTCAGTTCCAAATCACGGGAAACTTTAATTGCATCGTCAAAGAACATCTCGTAAAAATCGCCCAGACGATAGAAAACAACACAGTCATGATATTTCTGTTTTGTCTCGAAATACTGCTGCATCATGGGGGATAAGTCTTCTTTTTTAATATCTTTTAATTCCACTGAAGGGAAGCTCCTTTCTTCTGTAAGTCTTGATAATTCAGGAATCAGCCGCAGCCGCCGCAGGTACTGCAATCTCCGGCACAGAGGCTTTCCAGAGTGATTTCATCCGGATTGACACCGTTCGCAGACATGGTGATAATATTATTAATCTGGCTCATAAGTTCATCCATAGCAGATTTTGTATTGTTATAAATCATCATTTTCGGATTGGTCATGATTTTCTGATACGTGTCCTTGATTAAGTTATTCAGTTCCTGAACAGTATCGTCATTCTTATCCGGTTTGGAAATTTCCATCTGGAGTTCCACACGTTTGAGATTAAACGCATTAATGAGATTCTGTAACTGTTCATCTTCATCATTTGCCTGTTTTGCGAGACAGTAAGCGATATATCTGTCATCCGACTGAATCGCTTTTCCGAGTTCTCTTGTCATTTCGATAATATCCATAAAGATACCTCCTGTAAAAATTATGATAAAATATATCCGCAAACCATATTATTATGGCTTTCTGTGACTTTGATTTTCACGAATGTGCCGATAAGGTCAGGCGTTCCGGCGAATTCAACAAGAATATTTTCGGAACTTCTTCCGGTCATATTGCCGGGGCGTTTACGGCTTTCACCATCACAGAGGACTGTGAGCGTCCTGCCGATAAAACGCTGATTGTTTTCGACAGCGATTTCGCGCTGTAAAGCTAATAACCTCTGCATTCTCTGACTTTTTTCTGAATCCGGAATGCCGTCCGGCATGAGCGCGGCTTTTGTTCCGGTTCGCTTTGAGTAGATGAAAGAATACATGTTATCATACCGGACTTTTTTAATTATATCCAGAGTTGCCTGAAAATCTTCTTCCGATTCGTCCGGAAAGCCGACTATCAGGTCAGTTGTCAGGGAGAAATCCGGAGATTTTTTTCTGATATACTCTACCTGAGAAAGATATTTTTCAACAGTATAGCGTCTGTTCATGCGCTTTAGAATTTCATTGCTTCCGGACTGTACGGGCAAGTGCAGATGTTTTGCCAGATGTCCGCACTCTAACAGTGCGTCCATGAGTTCCGGACTTGCGTCCTTCGGGTGAGAGGACATGAATCTTATCCAGTATTCACCCGGAATCTTATCAATTTCTCTTAATAATTCCGGAAAGCTGACCGGAGTTTCCAAATCTTTCCCGTAAGAATTGACGTTCTGACCGAGAAGCATAATTTCTTTATAGCCGTCCTGAATCAGCTTCCGGACTTCTTCGATAATCTTTTCCGGCTGACGGCTTCGTTCGCGACCTCTGACATAGGGAACAATGCAGTAAGTACAGAAATTATTGCATCCGTACATAATCGGCACAGCCGCTTTGAAACTGCTTTCCCGGAGCGGTTCCAAGTCTTCCGGAATATCAGTATAAGTTTCAATATCCTGCGCGAATTTCAAGCCGTGCATATGTGCATAGAGCATCTGTGCCAGCCGGCTGACCGCTGATGACCCGAGAACAATATCCACATAGCGGTAAGATTTCTTGATTTTATCGGCAACCTGTTTCTGAGCGGTCATACATCCGGTCACGCAGATGATTAAAGCCGGGTTTTCCTGCTTTAACTTCTTGATGCTTCCGAGTGTTCCGAATACTCTGTCTTCGGCGTTTTCGCGGACGGCGCAGGTATTATATAAAATCAGAGAAGCTTTCGTGACATCATCAGTAAAGCCATAGCCCATCTGTTTCAGAAGTCCGGCGAGTTTTTCACCGTCAGCGACATTCTGCTGACAGCCGAATGTGTGCAGATAGGCAAGGGGCTGTTCCGGATAGGCGGAAATCCATTCTCTGACTTCTTTGATACAGTCTTCCTGTGAGGGTAAGTTTTCTAATTCTGAATTTTGCAAGGAATTCACCTCTTGTAGTTTTACTTGATTTATTTTATTATAACATAGTTTATCAAAAAATGCAAGCGGTTTGCGCCTGATTCTGCATCTGTAGAAGAAACTGTTTCATATAGCTTTCATGGGGCGTGATAACTTCTATATCAATTTCCGGACTGGCTTCTGCAAACTGCCGGAGCAGTTCTTTCAGGTTATCGGCAGACTGCATATAATCCTGAATAATATAATCATCTTCATATCCGAGCCGTTTTAACAAAAGCGCAGAAACCACGCCTGTCCGGTCTTTTCCGGCGTTGCAGAAATACAGAACGTTGGAATCTGAATTTAAGATAGTATCAATAATATTCTGCATCTGACCGTCAAGCATGGCGAGATAGGAGAGAGCCACTTGTTCCGGGCTTTCCGGAACAGCGTTTCCGCCCGTGACCGGCATGGAAAAATATCTGAACCCTGAAATCTCTTTCAGCGGACAGGGCTTTTTCAGCTGTTCGGATTCGGTTCTTAAATCAATAATTGTCAGAATATCGTGATTCTTTAAGAAATTGATTTCGCTTTCTGAAACTTCCGCCGGAACGTCGCTCCGGATATAGCGATAATTATCTTTTATGATACAGCGTGTATTTCTGGTACAGCTGAAAATCATTTATAATTCGCCTCCACATACATCAGCGGAATAGAAGCTTTCAGAACAGTTTTTTTCTTCGCATAGAAACGATTCTGTTTCAGAAAGTCGAGATATTCTTCAGCGTTCCATTTGGTTTCAAAGGCGATTCCGGCAACAGTCAGTAATTTTGACATCATCAGAGCCGAACCGTTCAGATTCTCATGAATAAAGTTCGGCGCGATTAAGATTCCGCCTGTTTTCAGGACTCTTGCGATTTCGGAAAGCACTTTCTCCGGATTCGGAATGATATGCAGAGCATTCGAGATGATAACCACATCAAAGCTTTTCTTCTCAAACGGCAGAGCGGAAGCATCTGCTTTCATATAGCGGAGTTTGTCTGTGGATTTCTTTTTCTGAGCCTGTATTAGCATATTTTCCGCGAAATCCGTCGCAATATAGGCTTTTGAAACTTCTGCTACATGATTGGAAATCAGACCTGTTCCGCAGGCTAACTCCAGAACTTTCTTGTTCTGGATAGCTTTCCGGATTTTCCGGTACATTTCTTCATAAGCGTTTTTATTGGTCAGCATGAATAAATTATAGACCGGTGCGTAAAAATTCCAGATTTTTGTATTGTCTCTGACGGGCATAGTATCAGACCTTTCTGAATCAGTTTATCTGATTCTATTATAGCATATCCGGAGAGATTATGCAAGTGAGAAATGCCCCTGCCGTCGGGCAAGGGCATAGTTGCTGAATTTCAGAATCTTCCGGCTTCGTCTTTGATATTGCTCCAGATATAGCGAAGCATCCAGCCGTCGAAATCTGTGATTTCCATGGAAGAACCTGCCATCATGATAGATGTGCCGTTTCCGGGGAATCCGCCGACAGGATAGCCGTCCTGTTCGCCTTCTCCGCCGTAGAAGTCTGTGATGCCGAATCCGTGACCGATTTCGTGTTCCAGAACGTGAAGATTCTGACCGCCGAGCATTCCGAGATAAGCATCATCTGACATACGCTGACCCCAGTCGCCTCCTGCTCCGCCGATTGCCGGGAATCCCTGTGTACACCACAGATACATATCGAACCGTGTTCCCGGATACTGATAATTCTTATCTGTAAAATGGTCGAAACGGCTTAATTCAAAGGGCGCACTCGGAAGCTTGTCCGGGATGGTTTCCGTTCCGTTACTGGTATCATACTGACTGTCATAGGGTTCAATCAGGTTATCCCAGACAACTTCATCATCATGTAAATCCAGCAGACAGGACTTATCCAAAACAGCCCAGCCGACAATTTTCACATCAATATGGTCATACTGCCAGCCGTCATAGCCTTTCAGATAGTTGTTCCAAGCGTTGATGCAGTCGCTCGCCATTTTCTCGAACTGCTGACGCTGTTCATAAGTGACTGTTTTGTAAGACTGCCATCTGACGACGAAATTCAGCGTACCTTTTCCGGCAACAATCTGGTCGAAGATAGTATTCCATCTGGATGTAGAACCTTCGCGGACGAATCTGTTCTGCCAAATCCATTCCATAGGCTCTTTGTAATTTTCGGGCATATCGGCGAGGGTGATTTGCTTGATTTCTTCTGTAACGGGTTCGGTTTCCGGTTCTGTATCGGGTTCGGTAGCGGGTTCAGTGTCGGGTTCAGTCGGAATCAAGTCCGATTTTGGTGTAATTGTATTCCGTGGAAAACTTCTGTATCCGGCAGCATACTGCATAGTATCTGCACCATGGAGATATTTTGTCAGTTTTACAATGTCACTGACAGTAAAGCCGCTTACGCCGTCCACATCAGCAATCATGCGCTGTTCAATATCGCCGGTTCTCTGACCTAAGAGGAGCTGTTTGGAAAGAATCAAATCATAGATATTTACAATGCCGTCTTTATTAATATCTCCGGGAGTGCTTGCATTATGATAAACTGGAATGAGTTCCCAGAGAGAAGCTTCATTTTCTGACTGCATAGAAATCTGTGCGCCGTCAGAAGCAGAAGTTTCCGGTGTTAAAGCCCAGCCCCCGGCAGTAATTTTTGTACCGGTTTCAGTTTCTTCAAGTGTAAACTGCTGAAAAATATCAGAATCGTTGCGCTGAACAATAGTAAGTTTCCCTTCACTGTTAATGCCAAGTGCTAAATAATTCTGATTCCATTCTGAAACAAATCTTGTCACACCGTTTTCGTCTGTTTCTTTAACCCAGAGATTAGAGTCGCTGATACCATCGGCAGAATATTCAATAATAGGTGTTCCAATATTGACATCTGCATTTGCTGCCGTGAGATAACGACCTGTTGCTTTATTCCGGATAAGATAATTATCCGGTGCGATTGCCGCATCAGCAGAAAGAACTCCGCCGGATGCTCCAAGCGTTCCGGCGGCGATAAGAGCCGCAAGCGGAACGGATAACTTTCTGAAATTCATAAAAAATTCCCCCTTGATAAAATCTTTCTGATAATTCCAGTATAGCAGAGATTCTAAAAAATGTCAAGAAAAATTTAGAAAAAATTCACAAAGAAATCCCCCTGCCGGAACAGAGGGATTTCAGACAACAGATATATTTTACTATATGGAGAGTGGAGAAGTAATTTATTCAGGGGCGGTCAGGTCGCAGAGGTCTAAAACGGGATAGCCGTTGTTAATATAAGTGCTTGTTTCGACACCGCTGTCGAGCAGAGAAATATAGAGATTTCCAATCTGGTCGGCATCGATAGCATAACATAAAGTCACGTCTGCGGATTCGTGGGGCTGTAAGTCATAGACACCGTTCTTTTCGTGTTCGTGTGCGGTGTAGAATGAGAAAAATCCGTCGCTGTTCAGATTCGGGTCATGAACGATTTCCGTGCCGTGTCCGATATTATAATGACTGCATCTGACGGAATCATCATCTTCGAGACTGAATTCACCTGCCTGGAAGCAAAGACCATTATCAAACCATTCTTTTTCAGAATCTTCGTCATTTCTTGTCAGAGTGAAATCCAGTTTCAGGATATACTGCTGAATATCTTCATCACGGATAATTTCGGCTTCCAGACCTCGGCTGTCGGTCGTGTATTCTTTTCTGTGAGCAATCAAATTTCCATTTGCATCGAGATACTTGCTGTAATCTGCATCCAGACCGATGCAGTCGGTTGTGATTCCGGTGAAATCCTTCTGGAGCGTTGCGGAATTGATAGTCAGCTGAATGTCAGAAGTAGGCATTTCTCCGGTTTGAAGGGGATAGCCTGCATTGACAGTATCGCCGACATGAACCAGATTCATCAGATTCGGGTCACAGTAGCCGGACGGTGCGGAATAGGTTGTTTCTTCCTGTGCCTGATAAACTGTATAATATTGTTCTTCGGATTCGGTCAGATAGAGTGAATTAGTAAGTCTCAGATATTCTTTTTCTGAAAGTTTTCTGGTGACAAGTTCGGCGATATAGGGCGAATCTTTGAAATGCACATAGATTCTTGCATCAACGGCGGAACTGTCATCAAAAGTGCAGATAACAGCTTCATTTCCGGAACTGGTTTCCATGTTTGTTGCATTATCTACATCCAGTTCCGACCATAAAAACGGCTGAGAAACATCTTCGACACGGTACAGCACATAGCCAACACTTCGTCTTGTGTTGATAGTATCTTCTGTATTTTCGCCGGGAATACAGATTTCATTCCATGCGCCCTCGCCGGTGTTATCCGTCTGATAGCTTAAATCTTCGGGAGTCCAGCCGAATGCAAGCTTATAATTTCCCATATCGGCAGAGCCTTCCTCACACTGGAAGATAACATCATAATCGAAATTATCGGAATCATCCGGTGCGCCTTTCCAGAGACCGCCGACTTCTTTATCGGTTTCTTCGAGATACATTTCATCTGCGAACTGGTGCATTTCCTCATAGCTGAAACCCTTGATAAAACATGCTTCAATATAGGGCGTACCCTCAAACTGGACAAACAGCATGTCATATCCTTGGTTTCGTTTCAGGAAGACAGCAGTATTTCCGGCAGTGGTCTTGAATTTATCCACATCAGAAACAAACTCATATTCTGCGGTATAAGGTTCAGACGGGTCAATGACACGGCAGAATCCGGGCGTGATAGCGTGTTCATCCTCTTCGTTTTCGTAATTATGATATTTCAGCGCGTAGGGGCCATCTTCACGGCATTCCAGACCATCCGGAACATAGCCGAATTTGACTTCATAAAGCGTATCATTTGCCTGAACGGGAATCGACAGCTTGACGATATCGCCGTCCTGTTCGACGGAGATGCTGTATTCCTCTGTAGGGGCTTCTGTTTCAGTGATAGGTTCTGTATCGGGTTCGGTTTCGGCGATTTCGACAGCGTTTGCCGGACTGAAATCATTCTGTGCCGGAATCTGTCTGCCGACCTGATAAATATTCACACCGCCCCAGACGGCAAGCCCTGCGAGCGCGATACTTGCGGTACAGATAGCGGCAAAGCCAAGTCCTGATTTTTTCATGATAATACTCCTTTCTGCGGAATCTTCCGCCTGACTGAGAATTTCCTGTTTTCTGCGGTAATATTTTTTTGAAAAGTGCGGTTCAGGCGCGTCCGGAGAGAAAGCCTCATTGATAATGTTATCCCAGTCTTTTTTGCTGATATTACGCATAGAAATTTTTCTCTCCTTTCTGAGCAGTCATGCGTTTCCGGGCGCGTTCAAAGCGTTTCCGGACGGCGGTTTCCTTCATGCCGAGGATATCGGCGATTTCCCGGAAGGGTTTATTTTCCTGACAGTGCAGGAGAATAATTTGTTTATCAGTTTCACTGATGAGCGAAAACAGTTCGGAAAGTTTCTGACGTAGAGTCGCTTTCCGGAAGCGGTTTTCGAGTTCGTCTTGAGAATCCGCGATTTGTGTGACAGAATCGTCCAGTTCAGTACAGTAGTGATTCTGCCGGGCGTTCTTCCGGTACTGCGTGATAGCCGTATTCCTGATGATTTTAATCATATAGGCTTTTGTCGCCGGAGAGCCGGGTTCGCCGATTCTGTCGAGATGGGTCATGACCTGATAAAAGGCATCAGAAACGGCATCTTCCGCCTGCTGATGATGATTCAGAATCGCATAGGCGATATGATAGAAGGGTTTTTCATAAAGCTGATACAGCATTTCTATTTTGGAATTTGTCGGCATGGTTTCACCTCCGGAACTGGATTTCAGAACGTTCTGTAATAAATAACACAGGAGAGTGACAGAACGTGACAGGTTTTCAGAAAAAAGATATATTTTTTAAATTAATAGATTCATTAGTTCACGAGTTGCAAAATGAGTTGCAGCACCCTATATAATATAGTAAAAAAGTGCAACTGTCAATAAGCAACAGGAACAGGGGACTAAAAGTCCGTCCCCTGTAACCCTGTCGCTGATTTATTGACAAACCCGAATGAGAGATTGAAAAATCCGCCGGGGAGTTCGGCGGATTCCTGGATTATTCAGTTTCGGAAGTGCTTATTTTTTCGGAGTTCATTTCAAGCAGGTCAATCATCTTTTCGTGATAGGTCAGCACTCCGGCAGAACCGCTCAGAGCGCGTCTGCGGACGATTTTTCCGGTGTACTCGCCGTTGAGGAATGCCTGATAGAAGGTATCATCCACGGGAACAAGCGTCAGTTCCGTTTCCGTGCCGTCCGTGAGCGTGTAGCGGAAGATAACAGACGGTTCGACAGTTTCGTCGATTTCGGCATCAACGTCAAGAGAATCATAAGTCAGATTGGAGACTGTCAGATACAGCTGATTGAACATCTTCTGAATTTCGTCAGTATTGCCGGAAATTTCGATTTCACTGACAGTATTGTCGGACTGGAAGAACGCCTTGTTTTCCTCATGATTCATATTCATGGAAAAGTGCAGGTCATCCACAGTGACATCCAGAACGGAAACTTCGGTCATATCCGGGGAGAAGATTTTGTCCGTCATCAGTTCGGAAGCCGAGGTCTGCAAGAAAGAGACACTGCCGGGTGTCATAGCGGCAATCTGTCCGGATTCTTCATAGACGAGGTAGACAGTGCTGTCTTTCTGTTCAAAGTCAGCGAAATCAATGGTCATCGTATCGCCGGAATCGGTCTTGACGGTGAACTGATAAGCCGGTTCATCCAGATGATAGTCTATTAAATCCTGAGGGCTTTCGGTCATCTTGACGAAAGAATCCACTTCCAGACGGGTGACGGAAGTCAGCATAGAATTGACATTCGCGCCGTTGAGAGGAGCATTTTTCAGGGGTGCGTACATCTGCCACTGATTGTTTTCATCTTTTTCGATTTCAAAAGAAATGTCATCTTCATGCTGTAACTTGACATAAGTAATATTGACATCCATCCAGCTGATAAGATAGGGGTCTTTCAGGAAAGAGAGTCCGCCTTTCAGGAGTTCGCCTTTATTGAAATCCACCGCATAGACAGTGGCATCATCCGGAAGCATGACATAGAAATATTCGTCTGTCGCGGAAGCAATTCCGAGATATAATGTATATGCCGTACTGCCCTGAAAACAGGTCAGCGGCTGAGGATTGTCCAGACCATAGTTAGATAATTCTTCCGGCGCAACGCTGAGTTTTTTCAGAGCGGTGAGATTACTCATATGATTGCAGACAGTACTGATATAATAGGCATTCAGATTGACGGGATATTCATAGTCTGTATCTGTAATTTCCCAGCCGTCCGCGGAATTTTCGACAGTGAAGTGACCTTCGGGGACTTGAATTTCAACTTTGTCGATGCTGTCAGCATCAAAATCGAATAACTGGAGTGATTTTTCTTCATTAAGGGCGGCTTGTTCCTCTCTGGATTTGAGGGTATCAACGGCGATATAAGCACCTGTCCCGACAATCAGAAGGGCAACCAGAGCAATGATGAGGGCTTTCAGTTTTTTGGTACTCATAGATTAAGAATACCTCCTCTTGAACCAGACGCCTGCACCAATCAGAGCAATGACAACAGGAACGGCAATGAAAGTAATCATCGTGGCATTGGCAGCAGTTTCGGAATTGAGAGTCATAGAATCATAGTCGCGTTCCTTATCGGCAATGCCCATATCCAGAATCAGGTCACTGTCATGCATCCAGCTGATGGAAGAGAGCATCAGATAAACCGGAATCATCATGTAATCCTGAGAGACGTTGACATCATCAATGAATTCGGCGTTGCCCATTGCGAGGACTTTTGCACCGTTGCGGAGCGTACTGGTCGAGTACATTGCCAAATCGAGCGGATAGCCGGTAATATCTTCTGCCATAGGGTCAGAAGCACCATAAACTTCGCCGACGGCTGTCGAAACGGTATCGCCGTATTCATCTGTAGAAGATACGGTCTGTAACAGAGAACCGACTTCCAGAGAATAGTCATCAGAATTCGGATAATAATAGAAGCTTCTGGCATCACTCATAAAGGCATAATAGCCGTTCTCTGTCATATCAGCGAGTTCGCTGGTAAGGTCAACTGTACCGTTTTCGGTATCGGCGCGGACAATGCTCACACCGTAGGTATAGGGGTCTCCGCTGACATAGCGGCTGGAATCGGTTTCCTTTACGATATCGTAGTCCATGGCGATTCCGAAAGCATTCAGGATAGATTCGATATTTTTATAGACGACTTTTTCCTTGTTCGGGGACATCAGGAAGCAGATATTTCCGCCGTTATCGAGATAATCATTAATCATGCGTGTTTCGTCATTGGACAGGTCGGATTTCGGCGCGGCGAGAATGAGAACAGCGGCATCTTCCGGCACAGCGGATTCTGTGGCAAGATTGAGTTCGAGGGCGTTATAGTTGATATTTTTCATATTGGCATTGAATTTGGTATAATCGTTCTGGAGCGTCTTTTCGCCGTGACCGGTCAGGAAATAAACAGAAGCTTCTTTTCCGGAAGCGACGGCACTGATGGCACCGGTAATATAATTTTCGCCGGTGAAGTAGGCGGCTTCTACAATGCGGTTGTTGTTTTCGCCGTAAGATACTTCATAATGATACATATTGTTTGCGGCAACATGCTTGCTGCGGTCTTCACAGCAGAAGACCATATCACCTTCAGAAAGAGTATAGCCTTTTTCTTTGAGTTCGTTGACAAGTGCCGGATTCTTGTCCGGGTCGAAATCCACGAAGTTAATATTCTCATATTCGGAATACTGTTTCAGCGTGTAGTACAAAGCCATGCTGTTGTCATCTGTGGAAAGATAATCCATATCCATGAGAAAATAGAAATCCACCTGTTTGTCAAGATTTTTCAGATAATTCTTGGTTGTATCAGAGAGTTCGTAGAGTTTGGCAGGTGTCATATCCCAGATGATATTTAAACGGCTTGCCAGAAGATTAATCGGAATCGCCACAGCAAGAGCCAGAGCCGCCAGAAGTGCGGCATAAGCGGTAAATTTCCGGTTTTTGAGATTCTTGAACGGTTTGTTCTGTTCCATGATTTTCACACTCCTTAACTATGACTCCAGCGGCGTTTTTCAATCGCGATGATATTCCAGCAGACGACAACAGCCGCCGCAGTCAGGAAGAAAATCAAGTCTTCCAGACGGAACATGCCTTGTGAAAAATAGATGAATCTTCTCTGCATGGAAATCCAGCTGACAACAGAATTCAGTTTCGGATAGGCAGTGACAAGAGCCGTACCGCCAATCTGGTCAAGCAGAAGCGTGCCTTCCATGAGGATTTCACCGAGGATAGCTGCAATAATCGCGTTCCCGGTCAGGGAAGAAAGCAGCATTCCGACAGCAATGCAGACCATCCCCCAGAAATAAAAGCCCAGATAGGCACAAATCAGGGAAGACCACATCACCTGCCCGTTGATGGCTGCATAAATGGGGAAGAACAGAGTAGCCAGCATCATCACGGCGAAGACGGTCAGAATCGAGAGATATTTCGCAAGGACGATTTTCCCGACGCTCAGAGGGCTTGTCAGAAGCAAGACTTCCGTACCACCCCGGCGTTCATCCGCGAAGGAACGCATGGTCAGAATCGGGATGATGAAAATAAAATAAAAGAAGTTGTTATAGAAAATATTCGCAAACGAGAATTTCAGGACATTCGAGTCCATGGAAGCGATGGAAGTCACAAAGCTGAACCCGAAAATCAGCATGAACAGCGCAGTCAGCACATACGCAAACGGTGAGAAGAAGAACGACTGCAATTCTTTTTTATATAATGAAAACATGAATTTCAGACCTCCTCGTCATAGGGATTGGACTGCCTGGTTTCGTCAATCAGCTGTTCCAGACTGGATTTTTTCTTTTCCTGAATGATTTTCATGAAGACCTGTTCCAGATTCAGCTTGGCGAGATTCATCTCGACGATACTGCACTGATTGTTCAGCAGGACAGACATGATTTCATTCCGGACGGATTCTTCGGCGAGTTCAATCTGATAAAGATTCCGGTTTTCGGAAATTTCCTTCACATCCGAAACAGAATTGACACCGCGGACATCTTTGAGCAGGCGGATGATTTTGTCTTTGTCGCCCTCGGCGGTGAGGTTCAGGACGGTATCGGCAGTGAGATTCTTTTCCAGATTTTCAATAGTATCTTCCGCCATGATTTCGCCTTTGTTGATAATCACGACGCGCTGGCATACTGCGCTGACTTCGGCGAGAATATGCGAACTGAAAATAATGGAATGGTCTTTTCCGAGTTCCAGAATCAGGTTCCGGACTTCCATCACCTGCGTCGGGTCAAGACCGACAGTCGGCTCGTCCAGAATCAGAATTTTCGGATTGCCGAGCAGAGCCTGTGCAAAGCCGACTCTCTGCTTGTAGCCTTTGGAAAGATTCCGGATTAATCTCCGGCGCATATCGGTGATATGTAACTTTTCCATGGCATCTTCCACTTGTTTTTTGCGTTCGGCACGGACAACGCCTTTCAGACCGGCGACGAATGTCAGATATTCTTCGACGCGCATATCCGGATAGACCGGCGGAATTTCCGGCAGATAGCCGATGCATTTCTTGGCTTCGCTTGCCTGTTCGGTAATATCAAAGCCGTTGACTGTGACCGTTCCCCCCGTGGACGGCAGATAGCCGGCGATGATATTCATGGTAGTGGATTTTCCGGCACCGTTGGGTCCCAGAAAACCCAGAATTTCATTATCCCGGATTTCAAAGTCAATGCCCTTGACAGCGGGATTTCTGCCGTAATATTTCGACAGATTCTTGATTTCGACCATAAATCAAAGTTCCTTTCTCTTGATAAAATGCAGTACAGACATACATATTTTTATTATCGCATAAAGTTATAGATAAAATATGAATAAAACATGTATTTTTTGTGAATTCATCAGAACAAAAATTAACACTATTATTATATCGTATGTATGTGTTCGACAGATGAAAATTTATTGCAGAATGTTTGAAAATTTATTGTTAAAATATACAAAAACCGTGTTCGTTTCATGTACACAGTGCCGAAATTGTGAAAAGAATGTTTCGGATTTAAGGGAAACTCTTGACAAAACAGCTTGAATTGGCTATAATGAAACTATGAAAGTCTGCTTCTGATATGCACTGAATCAGAAGCAGGCGGTCAGAATTGGTGTGATATTTTTTTAAAATCTTAACAAACCTAAAAATCAAACGAGAGGGGAAATTCAGAATGCTTTTTAAAAAGAGCAAAGCTGTGATTGCGGCTGTTTTATCCGCTGCAACACTCACAAGCACAATGGCTGCGACTGTAGCACATGCCGGTACTAACGTAGGCGGTACACCCGGCGCAAGAACCAAAGCAGAAGCTTTTGGTGATGATACTTATGCTGCACGTTTCCTGTCCCTTTATGACGATGTTGTCACAAATGGTCAGGCTAACGGCTATTTAAGTTCCAATGACGGCGGTGCAGGTTCTTTCGGAATTCCGTACCACGCTGTAGAAGAAGTTATCATCGAAGCTCCTGACTACGGTCACGAAACCACTTCCGAAGCAATGTCCTATCTGGTATGGGCTGCTGCAATGAGAGACAACATTGCAAAGAATCATGCTGACCAGGTAAAGACCGGCAATGTTCAGTATACCAATGACCTTGCAAAGGCTTGGAAAACAATGGAAGTTATGATTCCTGACGTACAGACCGGTTTCTGGACAAGAAGCGATGTAAGCGCTCAGTACTGCGGCGAATATGATACTCCCGACCAGTGCCCGGATTCCTGGGCTGGTGAAGCTGACCATACTGCTTCCAACCCGATTTACAGCAAGTTTACAAATGTATATCAGGGCAAGGGCGGCAAAGGCGGTCTGTACCTGATGCACTGGCTGGCTGACGTTGACAACTGGTATGGTTACGGCAGCGGCACAAGCTTCACATTCATCAATACCTTCCAGCGCGGCGAGCAGGAATCCTGCTGGGAAACTGTTCCGCAGCCCTGCGTAGAAGAAAAGAAATTCGGTAACCCGCAGAAGGGTATCAAGGGTATCTTCAACAAGGACGAAAATGTAGCTGCACAGTATGCTTATACAAACGCTCCTGACGCGGAAGACCGTGCAATTCAGGGTGTATTCGACGCAAATCAGTGGGGTGTCGGCGACTCTTCCGTATCCGCTAAGGCTGCTGAAATGGGCGACGAACTCCGTAACAACATGTATGATAAATACTATCAGAAGATTGCTGTGGATACCAGCTATGCAAGCTGGCAGAACGGCAACGCCGGTGCAGATTCTGCTCATTATCTGATGAACTGGTATACTTCCTGGGGCGGTGCTCTGGACGGTCAGTGGGCATGGCAGATTGGCTGCTCTCACTGCCATGAATTCTACCAGAATCCTCTGGCTGCATTTGCTCTGATTCAGGATTCCGACCTCAAGAGCGGCATGAAGGCTCAGGGTGCTGTAGAAGACTATACAAAGTCTCTCGAAAGACAGATGGAATTCTATCTGTGGCTGCAGTCCGCAAATGGTCCTATCGCTGGTGGTGCTACTAACTCCTGGAAGGGTCGTTATGAAGCATATCCGGCTGGCAAGTCTACATTCTACGGCATGGCATACTGGGATCACCCGGTATACGGCGACCCGGTTTCCAACAACTGGATTGGTAACCAGGTATGGGCTGTTCAGCGTCTGTCCGAACTTTATTACTGGGTAAAGACCAACGGCGACACCACAGGCGTAAGACCTGGCGGCATGAGCCTGGAAGCTGCTCTGAAGCAGGTTCTGGACAAGTGGGTTGCATGGTTCCTCAACAATTCCGTTCTGACCAACGACGGCGACTATTATATCCCGACCGGTCTGACATGGTCTGGTCAGCCTGATACATGGGGCGGCACACCGACTGACAATACCGGTCTGACCTGCGAAGTTAACGGCTACGGCAACGGCGACTTCGGCTGCGTATCTTCTCTGGCTAACACTCTGATTTACTATGCAAAGGCTAACGGCGTAGAAGCAGCTGACATCAAGGGCAAGACCTTTGACGTAGGCGGTGCTTATCCGTCCAGCTCTGTTACTATCGAAGGCAATGCAGATATCACCAAGGGCAGCAAGACTTACAGTGCCGGTGATGCTGATGCTGCTACAGCAGGTCTGTATCTGGCACAGCAGCTGCTTGACCGTGAATGGAAAATCGGCCGTGATGACATCGGTCTGACAAGACTCGACCACAACGGTTCTCTCGGACGTTTCTTCTCTCAGACTGTATGGATTCCGACATGGTATAACGGCACAATGCCGAACGGCGATACACTGGCAAACGGTGCAACCTTCCTCAGCATCCGTTCCATGTATAAAAGCGCATCTAACTGTGTTGGTGCAAAGACTTCTGATGAAGCTCTGGCTCTGGTACAGGAACTCAAGGAAGCTTATGACAAGGACGTTGCAGCCGGTGCTGACTGGTCTGGCAAGACAAGTGAACTGTCTGCTTCCAGTGCAGAAGGTTCTGCTGCTCTTGCAAAGTTCAAGAATGTTGCAGCTGTTGACCTGTACTATCACAGATTCTGGCATGCTGGTGACATCATGATGGCTCTCGGCGATATGGCTGAACTCTATCCTGACCTGACTCCGACTACTGCTGACGACGTTCAGGAACCGACAGACAGCGAACTCAAGGTAAAACTCTGGGGCGATGCTGACGAAAGCAACAAGGTAGATATCCTTGACGTTATCTCAGTCAACAAAGCTGTCCTCGGCAAGGAAAAACTGACCGACCAGGGTCTGAAGAATGCTGACATTGACGAAGACGGCAAGCCTTCTGCTTCTGACTCCCTGAATATCATGAAGCTGATTGTTGGTATGCTTTCTCAGTCTGACTGCCCGGTTAAGAAGGGCTAATCCCTGAATTCAGGAAAAACATCATTCTAAAAAATGCAGACCGGACAGTGAAAACTGTCCGGTCTTTGTTATTTCTGATTTAAATACTGTTCCAGTTCCTGAATATATAATTTCCCCAAATCGCTTAGGATTACATTTTTTCGCTTGATATAGCCGATTTCCATCACGCTGTCATCATCAAGCGGAACAGCTGCATAATCCGAACCGTTCAGGCTGTCACAGATAATACCGGAACAGAAGGTATAGCCGTTCAGTCCCTTCATAAGATTCAGCATCGTGGAACGGTCGCAGGCTTTAATCACACGGGAATAATCATTGGTGCTGAAAATTTCTTCTGCAAAATAGAAAGAACTTCTGTCGCCCTGTTCAAAAGTCAGGCAGGGAAAATTCTCCAGTTCCTGAAACGTGATTTTTTCATTCCCGGCGAGGGGATGTCCTTTCCAGAGATAGACATACACGCCGCAGTGAATCAGCGGATGAAATTCCAGATGATTTGTCTGAAACAGTTTCTGCATAATCTGTCTGTTGAAGTCGCTCAGATACAGAATGCCGATTTCGCTTTTCATAGTATTGACATCAGAAATGACTTCGGCAGTGCGTGTTTCCCGGACGGCGAATTCATAATCATAAGTATCGAATTTCCGGACGAGTTCGACAAATGCCTTGACCGCGAAAGAATAATGCTGTGCCGAAACGCCGAATTTTTTTCTGACCTTGCCGCCGGTATAGCGTTCCTGAAGGGCTTCATACTGCTGATAGACCTGCCGGGCGTAGGTCAGGAATTCCGTACCGTCGGCAGTGAGGGAAACGCCTTTTCCGCTGCGGTTGAAAATCGTAATGCCGGTTTCCTTTTCGAGTTCTTTTACTGCGCTTGTCAGGGAAGGCTGTGCAATGTAGAGCAGTTCGGCGGCTTTGTTCATGGAGCCGGTTTCGGAAATTACAATTGCATAGTGCAGCTGCTGTAATGTCATTTTTGAAATCCTCCTTAAAAATATACCAGTATTCAGATAGGCTTTATAGAATAATATTATAACACAAAATCAGGATTTTGTCAATCCTGATTTTCTTGATTTTCCTGATTTTCGGTTTCCTGTTCATAAGGGCGGACATAGGGAATCTGTGTGCTTCCGTCATCGTCTACAGTCAGGTAAGGTTCCCATTTCCGGAAGAGTTCCGGCGTGACATGTTCCGCGAGTGTAATTTCGAGGATGTTATAGAAAATATGAATATCCCTGTCCCGGAGTGTCAGAATTTCATCTGCAAGAGTTTCATCGCAGTCCGGCAGAAGAAGCAGTTCTTCTTTGGAAGCCGTATTCAGATTGATTGACGGAATTTCCGGGAGAATGCTTTCTTCGGGTGGTTCAGTAAGTTCGGTTTCCGGAATTTCGGGAACTTCTGTTTCCGGTTCTTCTGGTTCGGGAAGGGAATACTCTGTTTCCAGATAGAGATACGGCAAAATCAGCGCGTACTTGTATTCGCCGATGCCAGGAATTTCCAGAAGCTGCTGACGGTTCAGAAATCCGCCGTTTGCCTCTCGGTAATCAATAATATTCTGAGCCGTGACTTCGCCGATTTCCGGCAGAGCGCATAATTCTTCCAGAGTGGCGCGGTTCAGTTCGAGAGGAAATTGAATTTCTGTGGTTTCCGGCAATGTTTCGGGAATTTCCGTTACAGATTCGCTTGCTGTTCCGGATTCTGTTTCTGGCACTGTTTCTGAATTTTCTGTTGCAGATTCTGAAAGTGCGGATTCTGTTTCCGGAACGGGAGCCGGCTTTTCGGTTTCCGATATTTCCGCTGTTTCGGAGATTTCAAGTATTTCTGTGCTTTCTGTTTCACAGTAATGTGCATAAGGCTGTACAGTTTCCAGACGATTCAGCCGGATATGCCTTTGATGCAGACAGAAACTTGTCACCGCCGCGCCGTATGCCGCAAAAAGCAAAAGTTTCCGGAAGTTCATCAGCGGTATTTATAGATAGTCACGCCCTCAAAACCATCCAGAAGATTGTTGATTTTCTGGAATGCCATGCCCGTGCCTTTCGCGACGCAGTGCATGGTATCTCTGGCGAGGACACAGTTGACGTTCAGGGTTCTGTGAATGAGTTCGCGCAGACCGCCGAGCAGTGCGCCGCCGCCGGTCAGCAGAATGCCGTTTTCGTGAATATCGCCGACCAGTTCCGGCGGCGTTTCCTCCAGAACTTTCTTGATGGCTTCCATAATGCCGAAAATTTCGTCTTCTATTGCGTCGAAGAGTTCCATTTCGCTGAGTTCGACAATATCCGGCAGACCGCGGAGAATATTTCTGCCCTTGACCGGCATAGTGACTTCCGCACTGGGGTCGTAAAGATTGGTAAGTGTTTTCTTGACCTGTTCGGCGGTCTGTTCGCCAATCAGGAGTTTATAGCGGTTCATCATATATTTGATAATGGCTTTGTCAATCTGATTTCCGGCATTCTTGACCGAATGGGAAGTGACAATGCCGTTCATGGAGACAATGGCGACATCTGTCGTACCGCCGCCGATATCGACAACCATATGACCTTTCGCACGTCCGATATTGATGCCTGCGCCGAGCATGGCGGCAATCGGCTCATCAATCAGATAGGCTTTCCGGCAGCCGGCACTCATAACGGCATCGCCGACAGCACGTTTTTCCAAATCGGTAATAAATGCCGGAACACAGATGATAATTCTCGGCTTGACAAGCTGATGACCGCATATTTTCTGAAGAAATTCGCGAATCATGCACTGTGTCAGCAGGTCATCGGAAATCACGCCGTCTGCAATCGGGTGTACGACATCAATATAAGCCGGATTCTTGCCTATCATCTGATAGGCCTCTTTGCCGACGGCGAGAATGCGCTGTGTGCATTTATTATAGGCAATCACGGACGGTTCCGAGAGAACAACGCCTTTTTTGCCGTAAGTCATGACAAGATTGGCTGTGCCTAAGTCGATACCGATATCCGGGGTACTCATAGAAGTGATTCCTCCTTGTGTTTTGTAGTCTCTTTCTGTTCCGGGGGCGAGGTGGAAGATGCGGCGGCGGCAGTCACAAACGCCGCGCCTTTGAATTTCAGCAGTTCTGCACAGCGGTTCATGGTGCTGCCTGTTGTCAGGACATCATCACACAGAATAATCCGCATGTTTTCGAGGGAAACTTCACGAATGCCGAAGCTTCCGACATTTTTCGCGCGTTCCTGAGCAGAAGTCAGCGTATGCTGTTCTGCGGCGGATTTTTCTTTATACAGCACATCTTCACGATAGGGAAGATGCAGAAGTTCCGCGAGTTCCCGTGCAATCAAGCCGGCTTGGTTATAGCCTCTCTGTTTCTGTTTTGCTTTGTGCATGGGAACGGGCATGACATAATCCGTTTCCTGAACCTGATAATAGCTTCCGTGCCGGAGACGCTCTGCAAGAATCCGCGCTGTAAAATAAGCGAAATTGGTATTTTTCGATTCTTTGAGCGCAAGGACTGCCGGAGCGGATTCCTTGTCATAGCGGCAGGCGACAACGGCTCTGTCATAAGCTAATTTCCGGTACTGACACATGCAGTTTGTTTTTCCGCATTTCTGACAGTAGTCATTCTGTGACAGCAGCATTTTTTCGGCGCAGGCATCACAGACGGTTTCTTCCGGATGCAGAATTATGCCGCACCGCGGACAGACATTCGGATAAAAGAAATCAAGTATCTTCCGTGTTGTCTGATGCAAGAACAGCCAGCTCCTTTCCGAGCATATATTTCAGGCAGGAATAACGGAAGTTCCGCTGTACACTTCTGACCATTTCCCGGATTTTATCGGGCGTGCCGATGAGAATCAGCATTTTTTTGGCTCTTGTCACGGCAGTGTAGAACAAGTTCCGGTAAGTGAGATTTTTGAGTCTGCCGAGTACTGGCATGATGACAATATCGAATTCACTGCCCTGACTTTTATGGACAGTAATGGCATAGGCAAGGTCAAGCTGTTCCATCATGGTGAGGGGATAGACGGTTTTTCTGCCGTCGAAGTCGATGACGGCTTCTCCCTGCTGGCGGTTGACGGAAAGAATTGTGCCGATGTCGCCGTTAAAAATCCCTTTTCCGGTTTCGTCGTCTTTCACCCATGTAATATCATAATTATTTTTGGTCTGCATGACCTTGTCACCGGGGCGGAATTCGTAAACCTGAGATTTTACCTGTGGTTTCTGTGCATCCGGGGGATTCAGTCTTGCCTGGAGAGCCTTGTTGATTTCCACCGTTCCCAGAATGCCGATTTTTGTCGGACAGATAATCTGGATATCTTTTACAGGCGAACAGGAATAGGCTTTCGGCAGACGGCGGCAAGCGAGGTCGGTCAGCAGGTCGGCGGCTTCCTGAAAATCTTCCCGGAAGAAGAAAAAGAAATCGTTATCTTTCCGGGACAAATCCGGAAGTCTGCCACTGACAATTCTGTGAGCATTTGTGACAATCAGGCTTTTCTGTGCCTGACGGAAGATTTCTTTCAGGGTGATGACGGTCATGCACTGGCTTTCCAGAAGATGCTGGAGCAGATTTCCGGCACCGACGGAAGGCAGCTGGTCAGAGTCGCCGACGAGTATCAGCTTGCAGTCCGTCCGCAGCGCACGGAGCAGACTGGAGAATAACAGTACATCTACCATAGACATTTCATCAATGATGACGACATCGCAGGAAAGCGGATTTTCTTCATCGTGAACGAACTTTTGCAGACCGGAAGCATCGAACTGGACTTCCAGCAGTCTGTGAATGGTCTTTGCCGGATAGCCTGTCAGGTCGGAAATGCGTTTGGCGGCTCGTCCGGTCGGTGCGGCAATCAGAACTTCCTGCTTCTGTTTCTGGAAACAGGAGATAATGGCATTGAGTGTGGTGGTTTTACCGGTGCCGGGACCTCCTGTCAGAATCAGCATTCCTTCTGTCAGAGCGGAAAGAATCGCTTGTTTCTGGAGTGCGGCATAAGTCATGCCGGAATGCTGTTCGGCTTCGGCAATCATGGCTTCATAGCCGGACTGATTTTGCTGCTGCTGACAGCGGTGCAGAATGCCGATACGCCGGGCAATATACTGTTCTGCATAGAAATATTCCGGAAGATAGACAAATTCGCGTTCTTCTTTCAGATATTCTATAATAATTTCTTCTTCCAGGGTTTTCTGATAAGTTTCATAGAAAACAGATTCATTGATTTCCAGAAAGCTGACAGCAGTTTTCGCCAGTCTGTCGAGCGGCAGACAGGTATGTCCGTCATTGGAAGCGTTATGCCGGAGAACATGTACAATTCCGGCAGAAACCCTGCAATAGGCATCTTTCGGAATATGCAGGTCATGCGCATAATTCTCCACATCGCGGAAATCCATGCCGACAGTTTCATGACAGAGCAGATATGGATTTTTCTCGACCGTTTCGCGGCAGTCAGTACCCCACAGCCGGAAGGCACGCATTGCATATTTAGGCTTGATTCCGTAATTGTCAAAATAAGAAATCACGCTTTTCAGAGCGAAAATATGTTTTGTTTCCTTGGCGATTTCGTCGCATTTGCTTTGCGTCATGCCGCGGAGTTCCATCAGCCTTTCCGGCTGATGTTCGATAATGTTCAGCGTATCATCCCCGAACGCCTTCACGATTTTGGAAGCCAGTGACTTCCCGATGCCCTTGATTGCTCCGGAACTTAAATAGCGTTCAATATCTGCCGCAGTCGATGGCAGTTTCCGTTCACAGGCTTCTGCCTGAAACTGCATTCCATAGCGCGGGTGCGGTGCATACTGTCCCCATAAGGAGAGGACTTCGCCCTCATCTGCTTCCCCGATTTCGCCCGTGACGGTAATCAGTTCACTGCCGGTATTCAGTTCTAATACCAGATAGCCGTTTGATTCGTTCCGGAATGTAACATGCTCCACAGTGCCTTCAATATGCTGATTTTCATTCATATACAAAATCCCCTTCCTGTATCTTGAAAGATAAACATACTCTTATATTATACAGTATTTTCAGGAAAATTGCAACAGTTTTTACAAGATTTCTGAAAATTTCAGCCATGCTTCCAGAAGTGAAAAATAGCCGGATTCAGAACTAAAATTCTTTTATATTTTATGCAGACAGCACAAAAATAAGAAAAATAAATTTTTTTTGTTCAGGCTATGGAAAAAAAATTGAATCTATGCTATAATGTAATTATGCGGATTCCGCACAGAAAGAGGGGATATTCTTGATTCTGACCGATTGTCATACACATACGGAAATTTCACCGGACAGCGAAGCAAAGCTTTCCGACATGTGCCGGAAGGCGCAGGAACTCGGCTTGCAGGCGTATGCCGTCACAGACCATATTGAATTATGCAGATATTATCCGCAGGGATATTATCAGACACAGCCGCGTAATGAGGAGGACTTCTTCGATTATGCCGCCCGGTGGGAACAGTCCATGAAACAGAATTCGCTTGCAAAAGAACTGCTTTCCGGAACGCTGCACTTTATCAGCGGTATCGAACTGGGCGAACCGAATGCGGATTTTTCTCTTGCAGAAAGTCTGTATCAGGACAAGCGACTGGATTTCGTCATTGCTTCTTTACATGAACTGCCGGAGAAACTGGATTTCTATTTTCTGGACTATCAGCAGGAAGAGCCTGACAGGCTTCTGGAGGAATATTTTTCCATTCTGCTGGAAATCAGCCGGAAAGACTGTTTTGATGTCCTCGGACATGTGACCTATCCGCTGCGGTATATCGCCGGAGATGCCGGAATTCCCGTCAATATGGAACAATACCGGGATAGGATTGCAGAATGTTTCCGGAATGTCATCCGGAACGGAAAAGGCATTGAACTGAATACTTCCGGCTATCGGCAGAAATACGGAAAGCCTTTCCCGGATGAGGAATTATTGAAGTTATACCGGGATTTGGGCGGAAAAATTCTGACCCTCGGTTCGGATGCCCATAAGCCCGAAGACCTCGGCGGCGGCATCGCACAGGGAACAGAACTCGCACAGTCCTGCGGATTTGACAGAATCTGTTATTTCTTACGGCATGAGCCGCATTTTATTAAATTATAAACAGGAGGATTTTTATCATGAACGAATTACTGCATTTACTCAAAACCAATGCCCGGCTGACCAACGCACAGTTAGCGGATATGCTCGGCAAGACAGAACAGGAAATCGCTGACGAAATTCACGCCCTCGAAACCAAAGGCGTGATTCGCGGCTATACGGCGATTATTAACGAAGAACTTGCCAAAAATACCGAAGTCGAAGCCTTAATCGAACTCAGAGTCACTCCGAAGCGTGACTGCGGCTTTGATGAAATTGCAAAGACGATTATGATGTATGATGAAGTCGAAACCGTTTCGCTCATGTCCGGGATGTATGACCTTGCACTGACCGTCAAGGGTGAAAGTCTGAAAGAAGTCGCAATGTTTGTCTCTCAGAGACTTTCCGCGATGGAAGGCGTACTCGCGACAGCAACACATTTTGTTCTGAAGCGTTATAAAGAAAAAGGAATTCTTATCGAAGAAGAAGAACAGGACGAAAGAAACATGCTGTTTCCGTAAGCAGGATTTCTGAAAACATATACTGAAAGGAGCATGGTTTATCCATGAATTATGAAAATATATTATCCGGCTGTGTGCAGAATATGAAGCCTTCCGGCATCCGGAGATTTTTCGATTTGGCTGCCACGATGGACGATGTCATCAGTCTGGGTGTCGGCGAACCGGATTTCTCCACGCCGTGGAGCATCCGCAAAGAAGCTATCGATGTTCTGGAAAAAAAGAAAATTGTTTATACTGCAAATGCCGGACTGGCACAGCTCCGTGAAGAAGTTGCCGCCTATCTGGAAAAGAAAATTCATGTGAAATACAATCCGGAACATGAAATTGTGATTACTGTCGGCGGTTCGGAAGCGATTGATATTGCTGTCCGCGGTGTTGTCAATCCCGGAGATGAAGTGCTGATTATCGAGCCGAGCTTTGTCTGCTATGCACCGATTGTCCAGATGGCTGGTGGCGTTCCCGTTCCGATTGCCACAAAACAGCAGAATCATTTCAAGCTGACCGCGCAGGAACTCCGGGAGAAAATCACGGAGAAAACAAAATTATTGGTTCTGCCGTTCCCGAACAATCCGACTGGTGCGATTATGACGCGCGAAGACCTCGAACCGATTGCAGAAGTCCTCAGAGATACGGATATTATGGTATTGTCAGATGAAATCTATTCTGAAATGACCTACGGCAGAAAGCACTGTTCCATTACAGAACTTGACGGAATGCAGGAAAGAACGATTCTCGTCAACGGTTTTTCCAAAGCGTTCGCCATGACCGGCTGGAGATTAGGCTATCTGTGCGCCCCGGAACCTGTGGCAAGACAGCTTGTGAAAATTCATCAGTATATCATCATGAGTTCTCCGACCGTCAGCCAGTATGCCGCTATCACGGCTCTGAAAGAATGTGAACATGATGTGGAACGCATGGTAAAAGAATATAATATCCGCCGCAGATATTTAGTAGAAGCATTCAACAGAATCGGCATGACTTGTTTTTCGCCGGAGGGTGCATTCTATGTCTTTCCGAGCATTCAGTGTACAGGCATGACAAGTGAAGAATTCTGTGAAAAGCTTCTGGAAGAAGAACGCGTTGCCGTTGTTCCGGGAAATGCGTTCGGTGAAAGCGGTGAAGGTTTCGTCCGCGTTTCCTATGCCTATTCGCTCCGCCATCTGATGGAAGCTGTCAGCAGAATCACGCGCTTTCTGGAAAAGCATGGAGGAAATCATGAATAAAAGCATGAAACTGCTCTGTGCAGCGAAAATCAATCTGTCTCTGGATGTCACCGGAAAACGTCCTGATAATTATCATACACTGGACAGCATTTTTCAGACCGTTTCTGTATATGATAGATTAGAAGTCTGTCTGACAGAGGAAACAGGCATTATTCTGGAATGTGACAATCCGGCTGTACCATGCAACGAGAAGAATCTTGCTTATCGTGCGGCGGAAGCGTTCTTGAAAGAATCCGGTATTTCTGCCGGTGTGCGGATTCGTCTGGAAAAACACATTCCGTCCGGTGCAGGCATGGGCGGCGGCAGTGCTGATGCCGCAGGTGTGTTATACGCGCTGAATCTTCTGACAGGAGAAACATATTCCAATCCGGAACTCCGGGAAATCGGCGTGAAACTCGGTGCGGATGTGCCGTTTCTGCTGCTCGGCGGAACGGCAAGAGCGCAGGGAATCGGTGAAGTTCTGACTTCTCTGAAACCTCTGCCGGAAATTCCGCTTGTGATTCTGAAAGGAACAGAAGGTATTTCCACTCCGGCGGCATACAAGGCGATTGATGCGCTTGAAAATCCGGTGCATCCCGATACAGAAGCCATGCTCCGCGCCGTCGAAACACAAAATATCAGTTTATTAGCCAAAAGCTGTGCCAATCTGTTTGAAGCTGTGACAGAATGTGAAGATGTCACCAGAGCAGAAAAAAAACTTCTGGAATACGGCGCGGAATGCGCTGTCATGACCGGAAGCGGCGCGGCAGTATTCGGTATTTTCAAAAATCCGCAGACAGCTCAGGCTTGTGCCGAAGCTCTGAAACAGGAATTCACATTTGTACAGGCATGTCATACCACAGGGCAAGCCTTTCTGACAGAATAACAGGGAGGACAGCATGTGAAAAAAAATCAGTTTTCAGCATGTCTCTGTTCCGGAATGCTGCTGCTTTCCGGACTGGAACTGCTTCCAGTCCGGGCGGAAAATTCCGGACTGCATACAGGACGCTTTACAAGCTATGCACAGTATGAAACGGCAGCTTCTGCCGGAAGGCTCATGGCTGCCAATGAATCAGCTGCCGCTGAAATGACAGAAGCACTTCCGGCTTCTTTCGATTTGCGCTCCAAAGGACTGGTATCTTCTGTCAAATCACAGAAAAATTATGGAATGTGCTGGAGTTTTTCAGCCGTCAATTCTATGGAAAATCATCTGATTGCCCGGAAACCGGAGATTGATTTGTCTGAATGGCATCTTGCCTATTATACTTACTCGCAGAAATTCGGCTTTCCTCTGGCAAGTATGACGGATATGGACGATATCTTCCAGCAGGGAGGAAATTACTATATTCTGACTCCGATTCTGACCGGATGGACAGGACCTGTTTCGGAAGCGGTGTTTCCGTTTGATGATTATGACGTTCTGAATCCGGAGGCGGAATGGGACGAAGTGAAGGCACAGGCGGAATATCATGTTTCTGATACGAATCTATTTTTGTATCAGCTGGAAGATGAAAATTTTCCGGCACAGTTGAGAGCCGTAAAACAGGCAATATATCAGGGAAATGCGCTGTCTGTCAGCTATTATAATCATAATTTGTATTATGACAGCAGTCATAATTCGTATTATAATTATGATAATCATATCAGCGGCGGAAACTATCATGCAGTTTCCATTGTAGGATGGGATGACGATTTTCCGGCAGAAAATTTCAAAACTTCTCCGGAACAGAACGGTGCATGGCTTGTCAAGAACAGCTGGGGCGAAGGCTGGGGTGACTGCGGTTATTTCTGGATTTCTTACTATGACCCGACAATGCTGGAATTCTACTGGCTGAAAACAGAACCCGTTACGGCACATGATGCCATGTATCAGCATGATGATTACGGCTTCTGGACAGCACTTTCTGTTTCGGCAGAAGATACATCCGCCTATATTGCCAATGTCTTTACTGCCGAAAAAGATACGTTTCTGACTTCTGTCATGCTCTGCACCGCCATGCCGGAAGAACAATATTCTATCCGGATTTATACCAATCCGACAAGAAGCACCAATCCGGCTTCCGGAACAGCTTCTGCTTACACGGTTGGAACAGCGGCTTCGGCTGGATATCATACAATAGATTTGACAGATGCCGTAGAACTTCACGAAGGAGAAAAATTTTCCGTCGTGGTGAAATTGTCCGGTGCTGCCGGACAGCATATCCCCTGTGAAGCTCATGTGGAAAGCCGTGTCGTTTCTCCGGAAGGTGCAGTTTCTACAGAACAGAATATGCTGACAGAAGAAATGATTCGCCGGGATTTTCAGCAGGGGGAAAGCTTCTACAGTGCCAACGGCAGAACTTGGTATGATATCTACGAAGAAGAAGCACTGGAAGATGAATATACGGCAGAAGACGGCTCTGTTTTTTCGACATACAGCGTGATGGGAAATATCTGTCTGCGCGGTCTGACCAAAGATGCCGGGACTGTAATATTTTCGGAAGACTGTGACGCGCTGCCTGCCGGAACGGAAATCACGCTTTCCAGTCCGGGCAGTTCGGAAATCTGGTACAGTATCGGCGGCGGAGAATATCAGCTTTATACACAGCCGCTTGTCATGCCGGAACAGGAATTGCAGATTTCGGCTTATGCGGTAGTCAATCATGAAGAAATGCCTGTTGTCTGTGAAAAAAATTATACAGTACAGGAAGCACGGATTTCCAGTCTTCTGGCAGTGCAGAATCAAAAGGAGAAATATTATCTTTCTTTTGAGAAAACAGAAGCACAGAAATATGAAACAGAAATTTCTGCATACAGTCCGGAAGATGTCTTCGCGCTGATGCCGATTTCTACCGGAGAAATCGTATCTGACGGGGAATGGCTGGTATCCGGAAAACTGACACAGGTACACCCGGATAAAACCGGAACAGTCACGCTTTCTGTTTCTCAGGAAGGAATGCTGGATACTGTTTATGAAATTCATTTTCCGGTGGGAGAGGCGATTCTGTACGGCGATGCTGACAATGACGGTGAAGTCAATGCCGCAGATGCGGCAGAAGTGCTTGTTTATGCGGCGGCAGTGGGAACCGGCGCAGAACCGGAACTTCCGGATGAAAACTGGCTGCTCCGCGCCGACTATAATGCCGACGGCGAAGTCAATGCCTATGATGCGTCAGAAATTCTGGTTTACGCGGCAAAGCAGGGTACAGGCAGTATGGAGAAATAAGGAGAGATGGATTTATGATTTTTAATTTACTGAATATCACAGATGAGAAATTACAGCTGCTGATTTCGGCAGTGATAAGTTTTGTTCTGACATTCGGCGGAATACTGGGTTTTACAAAATTTCTGCCGAAAGACCAGGGCAGGGAATTCGCCGTCAACGGCGCATTATCGAAAGGCAAGGCAAGAGGCGCGGGAATTATTCTAATCAGTGCGCTGATAATTGCCTGTGTGCTGTGTGTGCCGCTGAGTCTGGAATATGTGATTTATATGATTGCAATATTTCTGGAAATGATGAGCGGTTTTCTGGATGATGCCGCCAAAGTGCCGTGGGGCGAACTCAAGAAAGGACTGATTGATTTAGTCGTTTCAGTAGGCGTTTCCGTAACGTTTTATTTATTCAACGGCGGAGATGTGATGCTTCGTGTGCTGAGAATCAACGTTACTATTCCGGCGGTGATATATATCATTCTGGGAACGGTTCTGATATGGGCGAGCATTAACGTCACGAACTGCGCTGACGGCGTGGACGGTCTTTGCACAAGCATGTCACTTGTGACGCTGGCAAGCGCATTCCTGCTGATGAGCCGTGTTATCTATGCCGGGCTTTCCGGAATCAAGTACGGCTGTACAGAATTTGTCATTCCGGAAAAGATTTTTGTCTGGATGAGCATTTTCATGCTGATTGCCTATCTCTGGTTTAACTGTTCGCCGAGCAGCATTCTGATGGGTGATGCAGGTTCCAGAGCATTGGGACTGATTATCGCGCTGGCGTTTATGCAGTCACATGCGCCGTTCCTGTTTATTCCGTGTGCATTGATGCTGATTATCGACGGCGGACTCGGGCTTTTGAAGCTGACAGTTCTGAGAGTGACGAAATCTAAGACTTTCATGAAAAATATCAGAACGCCGATTCATGACCATGCCCGGAAGAATAAAGGCTGGAGTGACACACAGGTTGTTACCAGATTCACGCTGATTCAGATTCTGATTTCTGCTGTATTTGTTCTGGCGGCAGTCAGGTATTAAATGATTCACTCATGATTTTATCGGCAATATCTCTGAACACAGGCGCGGCGGCTTCATTGCCGTAGCCGCCGTCCTCAACTAAGACAGTAACAGCATACTGAGGTTCATCAATCGGAAAATAGCCGGTAATCCATGCATGACAGTATTCTGTTCCGGATTCGTCAAAGCGTCCGGTCTGGGCGGTGGAAGTTTTTCCGGCGGCGAAGACAGTTTCCGGAACAGCTTTTGAATTTTCATTTTCATTGACAGCGGCAATCATCATATCCTGAAGATAATAAGCTGCATTTTTCTTTAACGCTCTTGCATAGACAGGAGCGTTTTCCTGTTGGGTGAGGTTTTTGCCGTCGTCGGTGATGCCGCGGATAAGCCGTGCAACCGGCATTTTCCCGTCGTTGGCGATGCCGCAGGTCATCTGTGTAATTTGCAGAGGTGTTGCCGTAAGAAGTCCCTGACCGAAACAGAAATTTGCCATTTCTGCCGGATAATTCAGTTCTTTCAGAGTCGGCAGAGTGCCGCTTGCTGAAACAATGCTGTGTGAAAGCGGAATCTGTGCGCCGAATCCGAAATTCTGTGCAGTTTCGCGCATCAGAGCCGGATGCAGATGCTGTCCTAACTGAATGAAATAGCTGTTGCAGGAATTTATCATCGCTCTTTTCATATCGAGAATGCCGTGACCGGACAGCTTATGACAGCGGAATGTCTGGTTTTTAATCTGAAAGCTTCCGGTGCAGTTGGCACGGTAATCCTGTAAACCTTGTGTGTAAGCGGCGGCACAGGTCATCAGCTTGAAGATAGAGCCGACATTATAGGCACACAGGCAGCGGTTAATCAGAGGGCTGTCCGGGCTGCTGATGGCAGTGCCGAGCGTATCGGGCGTATAGTCCGGGAAACTTGCCATTGCCAGAACATCTCCGGTTTTCACGTCCATGACGACAGCTGCGCCTTTCTGGATTTCCTGTGCTTCACAAATCTGCTGAATCCGGCTGTCGAGTGTAGTAACAACACCGGAATTCCGGTATTCGACCGGAGAAATCTGCACTTCTGCACCGGGCAGAATATTGCCGAGCGCGTCTGTCATATAGGAAACACTTGCCGTATCTTCTTTTTTTCGGAGAATGCTGTCGTAATCGGCTTCCAGTCCGGTAATGCCGGTATGTTCCAGTGTATAGCCGAGAATATGCTGTGCAGACGGATTTTCGGAATATCGTTCCGGAATTTCCAGAACATGGATTTCCGGACTGGAAAACTGATTGGTATCTACCCGGCAGCAGAACGGCTTGTCTGTGCGGAGTGATTCCAGAACAGGAGAAATTTCTTCGATATGCGGAAAAAGTTCTTCCAGAGCTTCCGGAGAAGGATTCACAACGGCGTAATAATTTAGAGTCTGGTTGACAAGCGGCTGAAAGTTCCGGTCATAAATGCCGCCTTCGGCAGAGCCGGCGGTAATCGTCAGCTGACTTTGCCGGAGCGAGGTTTGCAGATATTCGGTTTTCTGCATCCGGAATGCCAGATTCACCAGCAGAACACAGCAGGCAGAAATCAGAAATATTTTTATCAGAAATAATCTTTGTGTCATCAGTCTGGAATGATACATGAAAAAACCTCCCATATAACAGCATTTGCTGAAAGTATGGGAGATTTTTGTGAAATTATACAGAGTTTTATCAGAGCAGATTCAGCAGCCTGGTATTTTTCCAGCGGTCAAAGACAAAGGCATTGACTTCTTCTGTAATCTGCCGGATGTCGTTTCCGTGCCAGTAGATGACATATTGCTGTGAACCGATTGTATGGAACGGTTTCAGCACAGAGCGTCGATAGGCTTTCAGATAAGCTGCTTTTGCATCATTCTGACTGTCTTTCCGGAAAATTTCTGCTTTGACAGGTGCATCCTGTTTCTTTTTGAAAACGAACTTGCAGACATAATCCGGCATAGTGGATTCCGGCTGTTTCCATGACGCGAATCGGGCAAAGGCAATACTCTTTGCTTTTTCAATATCTGCATTTTTTCCCGTCGGGATATAATACAGATGCTGGTCTTCGCCGTTGCCCCTCTTGTGAACTTCCGGACTGACAGCCGCCTGCCGCAGGGCAGACAGATAAACCGGAAGAGAATCCCAGCCGTGTTCCTTGTCCGGATTGACAGCATCAGCACGATATACCCAGGCTTTGGTATATTTGCCGTTGATAATACTAATCACGACAATATTCTGATACTGTTCCATTTGCATAAAAATTCCCCCTTCGTACTGAACAGAAGCCGTTTTCAGGCTTCGAGCAGAACTGTAAAAGGACCGTCATTGCACAGACTGACTTTCATATCTGCACCGAAAATGCCGTGCTGTACGGAGCGAATCTGCGGACGGAGCTGTTCGAGAAAGATTTCATAAAGCCGTTCTGCCAGTTCAGGGTTTCCGGCATGGCAGAAACTGGGTCTGTTCTTTTTGCAGTCAGCATAGAGTGTGAATTGTGAAATGACTAACACTTCTCCGTCAACATCTTTGAGTGAAAGATTGGTTTTTCCGTCCGCATCTGCAAAAATGCGGATTTTTACGAGTTTATCGGCTAATTTCCGGGCAGTTTCTTCGGTATCCTGCGCACCGACACCAAGGAAAACTACATAGCCAAGTCCAATCTGTCCGACAATGTTTCCTTCTACAGAGACAGAGCCTTCAGTCACGCGCTGTACAACAAGCTTCATGACAGACGACCCCCTTCCAAACTAATAATTGATTTTAGTATAACATATTCTGGATAAAATTGCAAGTGTTTTTTGAAAAAACAGCAAAATAAACGATAAAAAATGAAAAAAATTGTCAGTTTCCGCTTGACAAATTGAAAAAAATATGCTATGATAATTATATAGCAAGACTTAAAATTAAGTCTTGCAAACAGAAAGGAGCTTTTTTATGAATTTTCAGAAATTTATTCAGAAACATTGCAGAAAATTAAGAGACAGCAAAACCGCAGAATTTATTTATCGTGAAATTATCTGGAAAGAAGAAAACAGAATCCGCATGGCAGAGTTTTCTGACAACGGCATCTGTGCGCTGGCGGCTGTGGTAGCACCGGTGGAAGAATGCTGTCAGAAACCGGATTCTGATTTGCATCTGGAAGATTATACAGTCAGAAAAGTCATTGGTCATATGGTTGCAGAAGCCCTGCTTCCGCTGGGGTATCTGCCGCTGAAAGAACAGCCCATTCCGAAGAAATATTTTGTCGGCGAGTTCAAGAATGCGAAGATTTACGCGCTCACCGGCGTGCCGAAAGAACGCATTGCCAAAAAAATTGAGAAAATATAAATTCCGGCAGGCTTGCTTTTTTCCGGAAAATATGATATCATAGAACATAGAGTTTTAAATACAGAAAGGGGTATTTTATATGCCGCATATTACTATCAAGATGCTGAAAGGCAGAACGCCCGAACAGAAAAAGGCTGCCGCTGAAAAACTGGCTGCTGCCCTCACAGAAACTATCGGCTGCAATCCGACACATGTTTCCGTTTCCGTCGAAGATTTTACACCCGAAGAATGGCAGGAACAGTACAGAATCGAAGTCGCTGAAAATCAGAATCTTGTTCTGAAACCCGATTATGACCCGAAGGATGTGCTGAAAAAATGAGTCATATTATCTTAGCTTCCGGTTCTCCCAGAAGACAGGAGTTATTGAAGCTTATTACAGAAGATTTTGAAATCTGCCCTGTTGATGCGGATGAAACCATTCCGGAAGGAATGCCCGTCGAAATGGCAGCGGCTTTCCTAGCCGATTTGAAAGCCCATTCCTGTGCGAAATTGTTTTCTGATAAGATTGTTATCGGCTGTGATACAGTCGTGATTTATGATGACGAAATCATGGGTAAGCCCCAAGACCGCGAAGATGCTTTCCGGATGCTCCGGAAACTGTCAGGCGAAGTGCATTCCGTCATGACAGGCGTTTCCCTGTATTACAATACACAGACGACTGTGTTCACGACAGAAACCAGAGTGGAATTTTATCCGCTCTCTGATGATGAAATCAATGCGTATCTGGATACCGGCGAGCCGTTCGATAAAGCCGGGGCTTACGGCATTCAGGGGAAAGGCTCTCTGCTGGTTCGTGCTATCGAGGGCGATTATTTCAATGTGGTAGGCTTGCCTGTGGCTTCTCTCTCCAGAAATCTCAGCCAGTTTGAGAAACTTATCAGAAAGCCGAAAATCACACTCAGACCGAAAATTTAAAATTTTCCGGCAAATCATTGACTTTTTGCCGGAAATTTGCTATACTATATTTGTATTTGTTTACTATCAAAATTTAAAAATTGGAGTGATTTTTTATTATGGAATGGCGTGGATTAAACGACCTTCGTGAACAGTTCCTGACTTTCTTTGAAAGCAAGAATCATACCAGAATGGCAAGTGCTTCCCTGATTCCGCAGGGCGACAAGAGTTTGTTATTAATCAATTCCGGTATGGCACCGCTGAAAAAATTCTTTCTCGGACAGGCAGTACCGCCGAATGTGCGCGTGACAACCTGTCAGAAATGTATCAGAACCCCCGATATTGAAAATGTCGGAAAAACTGCCCGTCATGGTACTTATTTCGAGATGCTCGGAAACTTCTCATTCG
>DGUB01000143.1:0-7155 GCA_002393815.1 Ruminococcus sp. UBA4321
GCAGGTCAATTGCAGAATAGAATCTGCTCTGCGGAATTTTATTGATTTTGGCGAATCTGTTCAGCATCTCTTTGGATTTGTAAGATTCCAGAGCGTCCACATAATTCCAGAGCGTCGGCGTGACGAATAAATATCTGCCCTCATAGGGGACTTCCGCTTCATCCAGAACGGTATTAGCGGCAGTAATCGCGCCGAGCAGACCGTCCGCGGTGCTGTAGGACTGGTTTGTGACTTTCGTGCCGGCTTTGGCGGCGTAGACAGCAAAACGCCAGGCATCCAGTTCGGGAACGACTTTGGTTCTGATGAATTCGGAAGACAGCAGACCGAAGGAAACGCCTGCGGTTTCTTCGTTGTCCATCGCATCGACATTGAACTTTCTGCCGCGGTCATAATTGAACGTTTTGGCTTCCCAGGTAAGATTTTCACTGCCGCCAGTGTAACCGTCGCTTCTGGAATAGTCGCCCAGACCGTCAAGCGTCATTTTCGGGAACAGAATGGAATGTGCATCACTGCCCTGACGGATTCTGCCGGAAGCGGCTTCGAGGTCAGCAGTGAAGGTACTCTGCTTGTAGACTTCATCGAGCAGAGCGATGTATTTACTGATAAGAGCGATAGAATTAGCCATAGAAAAATCCTCCTTATTTCAGCCCCATGATTCTGCGGATAGCGTCATCATCGGGAGTTTTGACGGTATTGCCGGGTGTACTGGCGGCAAATTCAGGTTTCGGCTTATTGTCAGCGAAGGCATCAGGGCAGGAAGTTTTGAGTTTCTGCACGATATCTGCGCCGCCGATGAGCGAGCCGTCCTTGTCGAATTTGAGTTCAGCAGTTTTCAGCAGACCTTTCAGATGAGCGGCATAGATATCATTTTTCATGCCCTGTTCACTGACGAACTTGTCAAGCTTATCGGAATAGTCGCGTTCTTTCTGCGCCAGTTCGAGTGCTTCAGCTTTTTGTTTCCATTCGTCAGCGGATTTCTGAATACTTTCGATATCCATGTCCTTGAATCCCTGAATTGTTTTGTTGGCTTCGTCAAGCTGAGTTTTTAGGGCATTATAGTCTGCTTCGGAATAAGTTTTCTCTGCCTGCTCTGCATGCCGTCCGGCAGGAATTTCCGGCTTGGTTTCAGTGATTTCGGTTTCTTTGATTTCTTCTGCCATGGCAAAAATCTCCTTTTCTGAAAAATGGGTATAAAAATAAGGCTTAAAAGCCTGTTTTAACGGTGTAAAAATGTCGTTTAACCGGTGCAGAAATTTCCTGTAAAGACAAACAGATTCCTGTCATCTGTCCGGTAAATATTTGCTGCGCCGCGCTTTTCGAGTTCTCTGACAAGTTCCTCGGTCGAGAAGTCTTCCAGAATTTCTTCTTTTGCGATGGGTTCGGGAATTTCTTCGCCGAACGTGCTGCTGAGTTTTTCGGATTTCTGTACAGCTTCATTCAGAATGCTGTCAATTTTCTTTGCCCTGCACTCCAGTTCTTCGAGTCCGGCGGCAGCGTTTGCAATATCCACATCCACTGTGAAAGTAATCGGATGTTTCAGATATTCTTCCATTTCCTTTTTCAGCTTGTAAGGCATGGTGTTTCTCCTTTCAGGTATAAAAATAAGGCTGTTCAGCCCTGCTTGCGATATTTCTTGTTTCTGCCGTAATGTTTCCGGCTGAGAATCTGCCGTACATACAGCAGGAAATTCGTTTCATTCACATTGATATCCCTAAAATATCCGTACAGTTCCATTCACTTCACCTCATTCCAGTGCCAGTTTTCCGTCAAATTTTCCGAAAATAATAGAATCCTCATCCGGAGAATCGCCATGGATACAGATAAGAGTTTTTCTGTCAATCAGTTCGCGGAGCAGTTCAGCAGTGCTGAAACATGCAGGCGTTACTTCTTCTCTGCAAATTTCCCAGTCCTATGCGAGTGATTCTATGTAATCTTCCACAGGCACGGAAAAAAATTCACGGCACATATTTCCGGAATGAATGAAGAATTTCTCACAACAATCGTCATAGAAAAGAAATGTCGCTGCATCATAGTTTTTTCTTTTCGCTCTTTCTCCGTGCGCTACCGCTTCAAGTACTTCTATGAATTTCATATGCATCGCTCCTTTCGGGTATCAGAAAACCGCCCGGCAGGGCGGCTTATAGTTTATTTGACTTTTTCATTTCCTTCTGTTATAATAATAGCGGAAGGGGGTGATAATTATGGGAAAGTCTAAGTTTCCGTCCGGCAGTTTCAAACTCAATTCAGAAAGCCTTGACAGCAAGCTGCAAAAAGCTGCCCGGAAAAGAACCGCATCCGTTTTGCATGAAGCGGCATTGCAGAATACGGTGAGAAAAACGTGTCCGTTCTGCAATAACGAGATAATTTTTTATGTCGGAAGTCAGTCTGCAACTTGCCAAAACTGCGGAAAATCATTCCAGATTAATCACAAGTAACCCGAACATCGTCAGCTGTTTTCCTGCATTGTTCCAGAGCGGAAAGCAGCTGATTAATTTTTTTCTCTATAGAATTCAGCTTTTCGGCTGCTTCTGTTTCGTCAAGACTTACAGTCAGTTTTACATAATCTTCTTCCGGGATTTCCGGTGCATGTTCCAGCACTTCCACATCACCGACATCAAATTCAATTTCCATCGTCATCACTTTGTCATACGACATATTATTTATGCGGTATCCGAGTACATTGCTGATTTTGGTGCCATTCACATAAATGCCGTCTTTCTTCGTAATCTGTACGAGATTTCCATTCATAATAATCATCCTTTCTTCCCGTCTTTCTCCCGGACGGGAGTTTTATTTCACGGCATATAAAAGCGTTTTGCGTTGTGGTCAAAATAAGAGTCGTCCAGAACGACTTCTTTTCCAACAAAGTTACCTAAAGCCTGAAGTTGAAAAGAGTTACAGAAAATTTTTTTAGCTTCTATATTTTTTCCATCGACTTGTACGGATTTTCCAAGCCATTCAAGTGGAATCATATCATCCAATTCAATACATGTTGTGGACTGCCCATTTGTTTGAGAGACAATGTGAAATGTCATGCTTATTCCTCCTTTACCCATAAAATCGCAACAGAATATTTTTTAAACTCCTCACCATGATTTAAAAAATTCTTAACATTATGCTCTTTTGCCGCAGCATCTGCGCTTTGCTTAATTGATTCCGAAATATAGTCATACTTATTGACGATTTCTTTTCTGGTGACTTTCCAGCTTGTAGTACTTGGTGCAAGCACTTCTGATTCGTCGGTTCCGTATTTTGAAATATGCCGTACACCGACAGCAGATTTGTTGTTTTCACAGACAAGCACAACAGAATTGCAGTTCCAATAAGTGACAGCAGCATAATTTTCGGCAATATCCGGCTTGTCAGACCATGACGAAACGGATTTCTGCGGAATGGATTGCCCTGTTTCAAGTTCCGAAAACTGTCTGAATTCTTCGGCAGTTTTGAAAGAAAGCCCCCGGCGGATTTCACCATTATAAGCTCCCATCCTGGAAAGTCCTTCGTTAATAATGGCTTCTTTGTCTTTCTGCTGACCGGCGGTAAAAGATTTATAATCACCGCCGAGCCATTCGAGCAGAGCATCCTGAAATTCTTGTGCTTTCTGCTGAGTATATCCTGTTTCAGCAATGATACTTTGCAAAGCTTTCTGATTAAATGACGGCAGGTCTTTTTCCCGAATCACACCATGATACGGAACTGGAAGTTGATTTCTTTTCTGTCCGAAATTTTTCCCTGCTGTTTTTATTGTACCACTTCCGGACAGATTTGTCAAGGAATTTGCGGCAGAACCGGAAGGGCTTGAGGGTTTTGGAGAATTAGGGACAGCAGGCGCAGACGGAGCGGCAGGAGGCGGATTTTGAGCTTTTTTATTCGCCCAGACCGCCTTTTGAGAAATACTTCTGCCGAAGCCGTCAACCCATGTACGGGAAGAATCATTGAGGAAGCCTGTCTGATTGAGGAAGTCCCGGAGTTTCTGTTCGGCTTTTTTGAGCTGAACGGATTTTTGCTGAAATTCTTCATCAGCGGCGAGGACATCAGCATCAGAGAGGGCATGACGCTGCATTGCCTGAGCGGCAATGACCTGCCGTTTCTTTTCTCGGATTTTCCGTTCATAGTAACGCTGCATCTGTGTGACTTCATAATCGTGATAGTCTTTGCCGTCAATCTGAATGACATGGTCTCTGAGTTCTTTCAGACGTTCATCAGAATAGGCACGTTCGCTGAACCCTTCAAAGAACGGATGCCAGTCATGGCGGCAGTTCACACCGCCGAAGCCGTCAACTGTGCCGTAGCCGATATCATCAGGAGTGAGGTAGCCGCGTCTTCCGGAGAGGGAGACAATTTGTCCCTGCCATTCGGCATGAGAGGGACGCGCTCCGGCGTGAGCAGTGACTTCCATCAGGTCGCATTCCATATCCTTCGCGTTCTGGAAGGAAAGCTGACGGACGGTCTGACCGACACCGGTGAGAACGGCACGGCGGACAGCGACATCAAGCTTGTCGATATGTCCGGAAGGGTAACGGACGACAGAGCCGCTTCCGGCGGCACTCTGAACGGCGCGGCGGATGGCGGTCTGATAGTCCATCATTCCGGACGAAGTCTGCATATAGGCGAGATTGCAGGCTTGAATGAATGCCTGCTGTGAAGTGTTTGCAGTTGTCAGCGTGAGATTTTTGAGACTGCCGGAACATTTCTGATAGCCGGCATTGAGCATTTGCAGAGCAGAGCCGCTCAGGTTCCGGGGAACGACAAGCCCGGCTTGTCTGTAGTAGAAGTTATCATTCCGGACGGACTGCACACCGGCATCACGGAACAGATGACGGATTTCGCGGTCGGTTTTTCCGGTGCGCTGTGCGATTTCGATAAGAATATCATCATAGAGCATTCCGGCTTCCTGGAGCATTCTTGCCTGCCATGCGGAAGCATCGGAGACATAGCCCATTCTGACAATACGCCTTGTCATATCCTGAATGATGCTGTCTTCCAGACCGGCATAAAGTCCGGCGATTTCGTCGCACAGCCGGTTATACTGTAAGGGAGTCAGCATGTTCGTCACCAAAGAGGGAATCAGAATCCGGCATCATATCGGAAGCCTTATTTTCCGGAATGCGGAAGTACCAGGCGAGCAGGAGTTCGGGGCGGAGCGCACCCATTGTGACGAGCTGTGCGCGTCTCTGGAATTCCTTGTCAGGGTCTTCCAGGACAGAATCTCCCCAGTTACAGGAAAGAGAGGGATTCCGTACAGAATCGAGGTCATACAGGGAAGCATAGATGCTCATCGCGTAGACGAGGTTTTCAAACGTTTCCTGCAAGGCGTTCTGCATTTTGGAAACCTGCACATAGCTTCTTTGCTTGGAACTTAAAATTTCCTGCGCGGTCTTTTCGATATCCGTGGGATTGGAAAGTGTACCGTAAGCCAGACCGACATTGAATTCGATTCTTTGCAGAATATGATTCAGACCGTTGAACAGGGACACGTCCCGGATAGCCGGGGAGAAGGTCTGCAAAGCATCGGAAAGCTTGTCTTCAGGATTGACAGCATATTTCCGGAACAGTCTCTTATTGCCAATCGGCAAATCAGGGCGGTTTCCGGTTTCGTCTCTTCTGAACAAATCCTGACGTGCATCGACGGCGAGTTCCGTTCCCTTGAATTCCCACTGCACACGCGCCCACTGTGCATTGGCTTCCTGAATGAGTTCTTCGGCATGAGCGAAACAGGAAATACCGAGCGGAGAATCGAGGTCAATGGTATTTGCCGCCGGATTCTGATAGACGGCGAACAGGGGCTTTTCAATATTTTTGAGCGTCTGGATTTCCTGTAGATTTTCCCATCCGGGAACGGTTTGCAGACTGCATTCTGCGCCGAGCGAATCCGGAGAAAGTGAAAAATAGGCTTTGTTCTCGACCGTGTAGGTCTGATTTTCGGCGTGGAACGTATGGGTTTCAAGCCGGGTATAATAAGTCCTGCCGATGACTTTTCTTGACAGGAACACGGCAGCGGTTGCCTGATGGGAATCATCGAAGGCAGTCGGCGCGAACCTGTCCGCGCGGACGAGGTCAACAAGAATTCTGTTTCCGGATACATACGGCTTGAACGCCATCGAACCGAGTGCGAAAGCCAAATCTGCCTTGATTAGGAAACGTTTCAGGAATTTCTGAAACTGTTTGTCCAGATAAGGCGAACTGACAGAAATTTCGGATTCTGCCATGACGAGCCGCGCGAATTCGGAAGCGATTGCCGCCGGAAGGTGCAGACTGTTGTTATTGTTTGCCGTGCTGTCCTGATGCTGATACATGGCAAGCCAGACATCAAGAGCGGACTGCATTTCAGGAGAAACAGGCTTTTCGGCGGTTTTCGACTTGCTGAAAAGTTTTGCGATAAAATCAAAGATTCTCATGAGGTTCTCCCTTCTTCCGGAAGCACTGTCAGAAAGTCAGGAAGCTCCTGCCGCATGACGGTATGAACAAAATAACGCATATCGTCCATAGCGTGGTCATTTTCCTTGATAACTCTGTCCTCGGCAGCTTTTTCGTCCCAACAGTACAGACCGAATTCGCGGATGATATCTTTGCATTCCGGCGAGAAGTGAAGTTTCTGTGCTTTCAGGAGTGTTCCGACATTGCGGATGCCGTCAAGCACACTGTTATTTGCTTTCCGGACATCGAATTCCTGATGTCTGCGGATGCATTCAATAAAGCTTGCCGCGGACGGGTCAACGATAACACATTCGATTCTGTGAATCAGATTTCCGGCGAGTTTCACAAGTGACCTGTAGTGTTCCTCATCCGTCCGGGAAATGCCGCGTTTTCTGGCATCGTAGTAGCTTTCCCGGATTCGGCAGGCATGACCATCATCTGTCAGAAGCCACAGTCCCATAGAAGTCGGATTCAGGGTGCCGTAATCGACAGAGATGTAAAATCTGCCGGGCGGCAGTTTTCCGGGGAGTTCCTGAACGTGGACAGCCTTCCGGAACATGGGATAAACCAGACCGTCAGCAAGTACCCACAAGCCTTTGATATACCGGTCGTAGAACACACCGGAATACATACGTTCATAGCGGTCTTTCACGGCTGGAGAAAGAGAATAGTTGTCATCCATCGTGAAATGAAGGTGCAGGGCATGTTTTTCGTCATGCTTGCAAATCCATTCCAGAT
>DGUB01000143.1:7220-8775 GCA_002393815.1 Ruminococcus sp. UBA4321
AGAACCAGTGCATCGGGGATTCCGGGTTGCAGTTGAACCAGAATTTTGAATCGCTGACAGAGCATCTTGCCAGAGCCTGTTCCACGAAGGAACGCGGCATGAGCGCGACTTCATCAAAGAGAACTCCGGCGAGTGTCATGCCCTGAATGAGCTGATAACTGGATTCGTCTTTTCCGCCGAAGAAGTAAAAGCGGTTGGCGCGTCCGTACAGTTCAATTTCGGCATAATGTCTGCTTTGATTGATTTTGATTTTCGCAATGCCTTACAGCCATTTCTGCACGGGCGTGACAATATTTCTCATCAGGGAGTCAATCGTTTTTCCGCAGAATGCGAACGTCTGACCGCTGAACCGTGAGCAGCTCCACAGAACGAAACCGATTGTCATGCACAGAGTTTTTCCGGAGCGGACAGAGCCGTCACAGATAACGGCATCATAATTCTGCTTTGTGTTCCACCATAGCATGGCGCGGAGCTGTTTCGGAGAGAATTCCTGATACATCAAGAAGCATCACCTCCGAGACTTTTTTCAATCATCTGCATCAGGTTGGTCAGCTGCTGGGGATTTGCTTCCGGCGTTTCACCGCTGACAGCAGCGGTGACGATTCTGGAAATTTCGGTTTCGGCAGCAACGAGTTCCGGATTTTCCTTCAGAAACTGATAAAGTTCGGTATGCCGTTTCCGGAATTCCTCGGCGAGCTTCTTTCTGCGCTTCTTGTCCGGTTCGTTTAAAAAACTTTCCGCGAAGCGTTTAAAGTCTGTAAAATCGGCTTTTCTGATATTTTTTTCGTATTGTTTCAGCCCGTCCGACAGAGCGGCAAGGCTTTTCTGTTTCAGGTTTTTCATAGATAAAATTCCGCTCCTTTCGGGAAGGCATGAAAATAAAGCCGTCAGAGCAGTTCTGACGGGCTTTTGATTTCAGGGTACAGTTTTATGAAAATTTTCTTCTGAACGAATTTAAACGGCATTTAAACGCTGTTAAACGGGTATGCGCCGCCATTCAGATTCCGGAATGAAATCTGAAAGCTTATGAATACATACATACCCGCCGGACAGGGGACGCATCTACCCTGCTGCTTGACAGTATGCTGATTTTTCAGACCGGCAGAACCGGGAGAGTGATTCTGTGTTTTCTGCCCATGAGCGGAACGCGGACGACCGCGCGCCGCTGACGGGGCTGATATTCGATTTCATAGTCGGAATCCGGACAGCTGCGGAGTGCGCCGTCAAGAACAAATTTCGCGCCGCCGCTGGTATCCATAATTCTGGAAACACCGAGCGGCTTGTCACCGTTCCGAAGCCAGAGCAGCCATGCTTCTTCTTTATCGGAAACCGGTCTCGGCAGATTGTCTCCCAGAAAGCGGACAAATCCGTCTGTCTTCCGGATAAGCCTGTAGTTTTCAAGGCTTCTCTGCATCTTTACAAAAACATACTGCGGAAAAATAAGCCGGATTTCTTCGTGCCATATTCCGCCTCTGCGGAGAAACATCTTTTTTCTCGGCACGAAAGCGGAAATTCCGGCGGACTGCAATCTTTTACAGACGGCTTCTTCCTTTCC
>DGUB01000095.1 GCA_002393815.1 Ruminococcus sp. UBA4321
TCGAAGACGATACTGTCTATGTTCTCGAAGCCAATCCCAGAGCTTCCAGAACTGTGCCGCTGGTATCGAAAGTTTGCAGCATCAACATGGTAAAGATTGCAACAGAAATCATCACTGCCGAACTGACCGGAAAGCCTTCCCCCGTTCCGGAGCTGAAAGACCGTGTGATTAAGCATTACGGCGTGAAGGAAGCCGTCTTCCCGTTCAACATGTTCCCGGAAGTTGACCCGCTGCTGGGTCCTGAAATGCGTTCCACCGGCGAAGTACTGGGTATTTCGGAATCTTTCGGCGAAGCTTACTACAAAGCAGAAGAAGCCACACAGACCCGTCTGCCTGCCGAAGGTACGGTTCTGCTGAGTGTCTGCGACAGAGACAAGCCCGAACTCCCCGAAATCGCAAAGGCATTCAACGAACTCGGCTTCAGAGTGATTGCTACTCACAAGTGCTATAAATATCTGAAAGAAAGAGAAATCCCCTGCGAACGCATCTACAAAATGTATGAAGGCGGCAGACCGAATATCGGCGATTTCATCACAAACGGCGAAATTCAGCTGATTATCAATACACCTGTCGGCAAGGAAAGTCGTCATGATGACAGCTACATCCGCAAAGCCGCCATCAAGCACAGAATTCCTTATATCACGACAATGGCAGCTGCCAAAGCCAGTGTGGAAGGCATCCGCGCCATCAAGGAAAATCAGCATTTTGGTGTCAAATCCTTGCAGGCACATCATGACGAAATTGAATAAATTGACGAAAAAATTCAAACAGGGACTGTGCTTGCAGTCCCTGTTTTAGAAATCTGAAAGGAGTTAGATATTATGAAAATTTGTCCTTTCTGCCATACTGCAAATGACGACACTGCGCAGAACTGCGTCAACTGCAATCTTAATTTACAAAATCCGGTTCCGGTACAGCAGCAGCCGGCATTTCTTCCCGTCCCGGAACAGAAAAAAAACAGTGTTCTGATTGTAATTATTATCATGCTTTTTCTGACAATTATTGTAGGCATGGTTCTGATTTTCTTTTATCTGAACAATAAAATTCAGGCTCAGCCGACAAATGTCATTGTCAATCCGGAAACAGAAACTGTATCTACAGAACCGGACACGACAGAACCGGAAGTGACACCGGTACTGATACCTGTTCCGGGAACAGAAATCACCACAACAATTGCAAAAAAAGCACCGGAAATCAGCTGTAAAATTCAGGTACAGGCAAATCCGCCGTATGACGGCTTTACTTATACACTGACGGTAAACAGCGGAAGTTATGATTATTACTATGTAGACTGCAAAGAATATTCTCTGGATAATTCTCCTTATACAGTACTTTCTGAAAAGCACAGCGAAAAATCACTGTATCTGGCAGCAGCTTCCAGCCTTGACCATGTAACCGCAACGGTAACGCCCTATTATTCTGACGGCACAAGCGGAAAATCTGTCACTTGTACAGCAAAACAGCCTTCCTATCTGGGACAGGGTACGCCTGTGACGGGAACAGGAAAAATGATTCTCCGCACCGTTCCTGATGATTCCGGGGATTCTTCCGGTTCTACCACCATCACGAAAATTCCGGACGGCGAAGAAATTGAAATTTTTTCTACCGATGACAGCAAATGGAGATATGTCATTTACGGCAGCTATGCAGGCTATGCCAAAACAGAATATGCAAAACTTTACTCTGAAATCCCCAGCAAGACCACCTATGTGTCAAAACCGTCAAATGCTTCTTATCTGGGACAAGGTACACCTTCGACCGGAACAGGAAAAATGATTCTCCGCACTGTTGCTGATGATTCCGGGGATGCTTCCGGCTCTACCACCATCACGAAAATTCCGGACGGCGAAGAAATTGAAGTTTATTCCACTTCCAGCAGCAAATGGAGATATGTCATTTATGGCAAATATGCCGGCTATGCAAAAACAGAGTATATCAAACTTTACAATACCTCCGGCAATACCGGCAATACCTACGCTGTGCCAATGCCGTCAGATGCCACATATCTGGGAAAAGGTACGCCTTCAACCGGAACAGGAAAAATGATTCTCCGTACTGTTGCTGATGATTCCGGAGATTCTTCCGGCTCTACCACCATCACGAAAATTCCGGACGGCTCAGAAATTGAAGTTTATTCCACTTCCAGCAGCAAATGGAGATATGTCATTTACGGCAGCTATGCAGGCTATGCAAAAACAGAGTATATCAAGCTTTACAGCAGCAGCAGCAGCTATTCTGCAAGCAGCGTTTCCATGCCGTCGAATGCCTATTATCTGGGAGAGGGTACGCCTTCGACCGGAACAGGAAAAGTCATTCTGCGCAGCAGCATGGACGATTCTTCTGACAGCAATATCATCACAAAAATCAAGGATGGTTCTGCCGTTACAGTTTATGATGTCGGCAGTTCCAAATGGTATTATATTACTTACAGCGGCTATTCGGGTTATGCCAAAACGCAGTATATTAAGTTATATTAATATAAATCTTGATTTCTGTCAGGCAAGTATTTGGAACAGTTGCTGCAAACACAGTCTCTGTTCTGAAATTTTCAATAACAAGGAGTTGTATAATGATGAAAATCTGCCCTTTCTGCCATGCTAAAAATGATGATACTGCACAGAACTGCGTCAACTGCAATTTGAATTTACAAAATCCGGTTCCGGTACAGCAGAAAAGTAACTCTGTCCTGATTCTGATTATTGTGCTTCTTTTTCTGATTATTATTACAGGCATGGTTTTAGTTTTCCTTGCTCTGAGTGGTAAAAATCCCTCACGGTCACCTAACGGTACAACGACGCCTACTGAAGCGACAACTGAATTCTCAGAACCTGATACAACAGAACCGATTGTCACAGACACCGTTCCGGATGAACCTTCAGACACAGACCCCGTGACAGAACCGACTACAACCGCACCAAAAAGCACTCCTGAAATCGGCTGTCATATTCAGGTACAGGTAAATCCGTCACGCGACGATTTTGCCTATACCCTGCTGATAACCAGCGGCAGCTATGATAATTATTATGTCGAATGCAATGGATATTTTAAAGGCGATACTTCCGGTCAGCAGATACTTTCTGAAAAACACAGCGAGAAATCATTATCTCTGATTTCAAGTTCTGAACTTGACCATATAACCGTAACAGTAACGCCCTATTATTCTGACGGTACAAGCGGGGCAGCTGTCACCTGCACTGCCCAGAATCCGGAATACTTATGGCTTGGTACACCGCACACCGGCACAGGAAAAGTGATTCTGCGCACTATTCCGGATGATTATGGGGATTCGGCAGGGATTAATATTGTCACAAAAATTCCGGACGGTGAAAAAGTCAGTGTCTTCGACTGCGGCATTTCCAAATGGTATTATATTATTTATGGTAACTACAGCGGTTATGCAAAGCAGGAATATATCCAGCCAGTTCCTCCAGATACTCCCGAACCTGAACCCACAACTGAACCGACAACATATTTATGGCAGGGTACACCGCATACCGGCACAGGCAAGGTCATTCTGCGCAGCAGCATGGATGACAGTTCCGACAGCAATATCATCACGAAAATTGCAGACGGCGAAGAGGTTTCTGTTTATTCTGTCGGCAGTTCCAAATGGTATTATATTATTTATGGTAACTACAGCGGTTATGCAAAGCGGGAATATATCCAGCCAGATACTCCCGAACCTGAACCGATAACATATTTATGGCAGGGTACACCCCATACCGGAACAGGAAAGGTAATTCTCCGCAGCAGCATGGATGACAGTTCCGACAGCAATATCATCACGAAAATTGCAGACGGCGAAGAAGTCAGTGTCTATGACTGCAACAGTTCCAAATGGTATTATATCTTCTGGAACGGTTATGAAGGTTATGCAAAACAGGAATATATCCAGCGTATTTCTATAGTACCTGTTGGATATGGTACACCGCATACCAGCACAGGCAAAGTCATTCTGCGCAGAAGTCCGGATGATTCTTCCGACAGCAATATCATCACAAAAATTGAAGACGGTGAAGAAGTTTATGTTTTCGATTGCGGCAATTCCAAATGGTATTATATCAAATGGAATGGTTACGAAGGCTATGCCAAAAAAACATATATCCAGATTACCGAATATAATAACAATGAAATACATGGGGAAGGCTGACAGCTAAAAAATTTCTTGACAAATTCTGGTTTTTGTGCTATTATGAAATTACAAGGTAAAGTGTCTTTCACAAAGAGGAGGTAATTTTATGAAAAAAACAGAAAAAACCGCGCTGACAGCAGCGGCGTTCGCGGCAGCCATGAATCTGGCTTCCTGTCCGGCAACCCTGAACGCCGAAGCAGATGACAGCCCTGACAGAATTTACTATTCACAGACTCTTTCTGACATGTTCGACAAAAATGTCGGCGATATTGACGGCGACGGCGGCATTGGTCTGACAGATGTGATATTTCTGTACAAATATCTTATCAATCAGCAGACTATGACCTATGAACAGTACGTGTCAGCAGATGTCAATCAGGATGAACGTGTGAATATCTTTGATTTCATTCTGCTGAAACAGGCTCTGCTGTCGATTGAGGAAATTCCCGTTCCGGTCTATGGTCCTCCGGACTGGTTTGACACAACCGAAACGGAAACTGTAACAGAAACCATTCCGCAGACCGTCTATGGACCGCCGGAATGGTTTACCAACCCTACAGAAACAGAAGAAGTTCCTCAGCCTGATTATGGTTCTTCGGAATGGTTTGACCCCACAGAACCCGAAACAGAACCGGTTACGGAAACCCTTCCCGAACCAATGTACGGACCTCCTGAATATTTCGGCATTACGGAAAATCCGGAGGAATAAGCCATGCTGAATGTCGAAGTCAAAAAAAAGAATCTGCAAACCCTCCGGGAATACCGTGACGGCTTGTTCCGGAAACCGGCACTCCGCTATCTGTTTCTGGAACTGACCATGCGATGCAACGAAAACTGCCTGCACTGCGGCAGCAGATGCAATGACGTTTTCTCCGAAGAACTCTCGCCGGAACAGTACCGGAAATTTCTGACACAGGTCAGAGATGATATTGGCACAGAAAAAGAAATGCTCTGCATTACCGGCGGAGAACCTCTGCTCCGGAAAGATTTCTTCGAGATTATGCATTCTGCCAAAGACTTAGGCTTCCGGTGGGGCATGACAAGCAACGCCACCCTCATTGATGATGCTGTTGCCAATGAATTATATAAAGCCGGAATGGGTACGATTTCCGTCAGCATTGACGGTCTGCCGGAAACACATGATAAATTCCGCCGTACCAAAAACGGCTGGAACCGCGCTATGAACGGCATTGAAGCTTTGCTTCGCGTCGGAAAATTCCACAGTGTACAGGTCACGACCGTTGTCACACACGAAAATATTTCCCAGCTGGACGAACTTTACAAAATATTCGACAAAATGCCCCTCGATTCCTGGAGAATTATCAATATAGAACCCATCGGCAGAGCATTGGAACACCCGGAACTGCTCCTGACAAAAGAAGATTATCAGACCATGTTTGAATATATCCGGAACAAGCGCATTGCCGGAGAGCCTGTCTGCTACGGATGCAGTCATTATCTCGGTCTGGAATACGAACGCGAAGTCCGTGACTGGTATTTTCTCTGCATGGCAGGCGTTTACACAGCGAGTATCACCGCGAAAGGTGACATTATCGCCTGTCTGGATATTGAACGCCGTCCGGAATTCGTACAGGGAAATATTCTGCATGATAATTTCAAAGAGGTCTGGGAAAACAAGTTTCAGATATTCCGGAAGAATCTCTGTGACGAGAACGAACGCTGTTCCGCCTGTGCCGAAAAGAACTTCTGTCACGGCGGAGCGTATCACAGCTGGAATTTCGAGAAACATGAGCCTTATGTCTGTTTCAAAGATATTTTATTCTGAAATCAAAAAACTCCGGTCACGCGCCGGAGTTTTTTAAAAACTGCTTGACAAGATTATCATTTTGTGATATAATCAAAATAATAATATCACAAAGGAGTGTTTGCTTTGCATCCCGAAGAACATGAATTTTTAAAAAATTATCGTCTGGAAGATTATCCCCGTCCTTCCGTCACGGCAGATATTGCAGTATTCAGTCTGCATCAGGAAGAACTGCCCGGCTACCGGCGCGAACCGGAAAAGAAACTCTGTATTCTGCTGATTCAGCGCGGAAATCCGCCTTTTAAGGACTGCTGGGCTTTGCCCGGCGGATTTCTCCAGCCCGGCGAAACCGTCGAAACCTGCGCCGGACGCGAACTCCAGGAAGAAACCGGCGCAGAAGTCAGACTGCTCCGACATATCGGCATTTTCAGCCAGCCGGAACGCGACCCCCGCGGATGGATTATTTCCAATGCCTTTTTATCCGTTCTGAATCAGGAGAAACTTTCTCAGATGGAAATTCAGGGCGCGGATGATGCCGCCTGTGCCAAATGGTTCGATATTGAATTCACACAGAATGTTCTGACGCTCCGCAGCGGAGAAATTGTTCTGACAGCCAGAGTGAAAGAAATCAGGAATCAGTTCGATATGCCTGAATTTGAAATTCTGGAAAGCGGCGGACTTGCGTTCGACCATGCGAAGATTATCGCTTTGGCTCTGAGGTATCTCCGGCAGGAAGCAAGGGAATTCCGGCTGATTTTCGATTTTCTGCCGGAAACCTTCACGCTGACGGAATTACAGAAAACACAGGAAGCCGTAACTGGAGAACCAACTCTGCCTGCGAACTTCCGGAGAAAGATTTCTGACCGCGTCGCCGGAACGGAAGACTTTACCGAAGGAGCAGGACACCGTCCGGCGCGTCTCTACCGGAAAAGTGAATGATTACTTCATGCTGAAAATCTTTCTTTTGAGCAGAATCCAGTCATAGATATTCACTATGCCGTCGGCATTGATGTCGGCGGCTTCTGCCTGTTCCGGCGAGAAAGAAGCTTTCTTTGTCAGATATTTGTGAAGCAGAACAATGTCCTGTAAATTGACGTTTCTGTCCTGATGCACATCGCCTTTCACGGGCTTTTCCGGTTCGGGTTCTGTTTCCGGTTCTGTGGTTTCCGGAAGAGTTTCGATAATATCTTCCGAAATGCAGTGCAGTGTGAACTGCTGACTTTCCGAACGGAGTGCCTTTCCGGAATCCGCCCACGCACCGTCCCATGTGCTTCCATCGAAAATATCAAGACAGTTTTTCTCATCTGTCATGAACAGACAGGTCTGATTATCGTTCTGCACCAGATGGAATTCCTGTGCGGAATCGCCGAGCCGGACAGCATTTTTCCCGTCATCAGCATCATAAACGACAGTCAGGAATTTTCCGTCAGCGGTTTCGAGCGCATAGCTTCCGGACTGGCTGACAAGATGCCACTGTACAGGCGTTTCCGACTGGATAATATTTCCGTTTTCATCATAGGCAAGGTACAGACTGCTGTTCCGGTTCTGGATTTCGTAAACGCCCGGAACTGGTGTATAACTGTCTGAATTCTGATAGACATACTGCTGCGGATAAATATTCCGGTAAACGTTCAGAGAATCCAGCGGATAGCCCCAGAAATTGAACAATGCCTGATTGTCATAGCTTGAACCGCCTGCTTCGGAAACAATTTCGCCGTATTCGGAAGCATAGGTTGTCGCCCAGCCGGAGCCGTGTTTCTGCCAGCGGTCTTTCTGTTCCGTCCACGAAGCGTTATAATCGCCTATCCAAGCCGGTTCCCAGTAGAATGCGCCAATTCCCTTTTCTCCGACATCGGCGACTGCCTGAAAGACATCGGTAAAGCATTCCGCCTGACCGTCTGCGGAAATTTCATAACGGAACGTTGAACCAGATGAAGTACTGGAAATCACGTTCGCGAATTTGTCGCCGTCCTCATCCGTATAGGGATAGGCAGTTTCCGCAACCATGACATATTTATCGTAAGTATCGGCAATATTTTTCAGGACGGAAGTCAGATTCGCGGTTGTGCCGTGCCAGTACGGATAATAGGAAGTTGCAAACACATCATAATTGACTTCACATTCGCTGAGAACCTGTGCATACCAGGGATATTTTCCGGATGACGGGTCAGCAAAATGCAGAACTTTCAGAATTCCGGAATCGAAATCGCTGACGGCATTACAGCCGGCTTTCATCATCTTGCAGATGGTATACATATCATCTTCACCGCACATCACGCCGTTGGTTTCGTTGCCGACCTGTACCATGCCGATATCTGCGCCGGCATCGCGGATGGTCTGCAAGCTTTCGAGCGTATAGTAATAAATCGCCGAACCCTTTTCATCTGCGGAATAATTCTGCCAAGCTTTAGGAGTTCTTTGTTTTTCGGGGTCAGCCCAGAAATCGGAATAATGAAAATCGACAAGCAGTTTCATGCCGTACTGTGCGGCGCGTCTGCCGATTTCGGCAGCGGTTTTCACGTCGTTATGTCCGCCGCCGTAGCTGTTGCCGCTGTTGTCAGACGGCTGATTCCAGACTCGCACACGGATATAGTTCACACCGTGGTCGGCGAGAATCTTAAAAATATCTTCTTCCTCATAATCCGTATCGTTATGAAATACAATACCGGATTCTTCCAGCGCAATCACTGACGAAATATCTGCACCGCGGATAGGTTCGCCGCCGTTGATGCGTCTGTCAAAGTTCTCGAAAGTCACGGTCTTATCATAGACTGCCGAAACCGGAAACGCCGGCACAGCAGAAATCAGCATCAGACCTGCCAGAACTGCACATAATTTTTTCATATTGTGATTCCTTTCTATGATTTTTTATTATTATCCAGTATAACATGAATTCATAATTTTGTCAATCAAAGAAATAAAAAAATTCAAAAATTTATCAAAAAAATTCCGGACATTGCCGGCTTGCCGCTGCACAGCAAAAGCGGTCAAGTTTTTCGCTTAACCGCTTTGCAAAATTTCTTTTTCCAACTTTTTGGGGCAATCATTCCGGACGGGATTTTTCTAATTTTAATGCTGTAACAGCGGCAGAATTACAAAGCCCAGCAGTGTGGCAAGTGCCATACACAGTACAATAATACGCATGAACATGCTTTTTTTCGGTTTTGTCTGTTTCAAGAAAAAATCACCTCGTTTCGGTCAGGGTCTGCGGAATCGGAGAAACGGTTTCTGCAAGAGTATCTTCCGGAAAAGCAGAATCAGAATCCTGTTCTTCACCGGGGACAGTTTCCTGCGGAATTTCCTCACCGGATTCGGCAGCATTTCCGGAAGCGGAAGTTTCCGATTCCGTCGTTCTGAGGGCATCCCAGATGCTTGTTGTGGCAGTGGTTTCGATGATACGGGAAGCAAGGGCTTCTCCCTGATTTTTTTCGCGGCGTTTCTGATTGACCTCATCAATATGTGTTATGTTGTGAAGTGTCCAGAAAATAATTACCAGCATAATGAGAATTCCGGCAGTCGCAAAAACAATGCGTTTCATATTCATGGCAGTTCCTCCTCCAGCAGCCAGGCTTCTTCCGGCGTGAATAAGTCTTCTGTGCCGGACGGCTGGAATCTCCAGTCGAAGATATTTTCCGGCAGGATTTCAATTTCGCCGCCTTTCTGATATTCCGGAGCAAGTTCGGAACTTTCAAGCCAGACGGCTTTTTTTCTGCCGGGCTGAAGCTCCGCCCAGAGCAGGTCAAAATCATATTCCGCGTTATCCTCACAGGGGACAACCAACTGAATCAGTGCTTTTTCAAACGGCTGTTCCGCGGCTTTCTGCAAAACCGGATAGGTCTGTTCTGCAAGCCGTGCAAGGCGGTTTCTTTCACTGCGCGGACGCGGCAGTTCGATAGTTTCGGGATGCGGAAGCCGATGCAGATTCAGAACCCCGAACGGAGTATTCTGTTTTGCAGAAACGGCGATGCTGTCCGGCGGAGCGTCCTGGAATGCCATTTTCGGATTCTGCCAGAAAATCTCGTGTTCTTCCTGCGTATCTTCATTGCGGCAGGCGGTAATGCAGAGATTCTCATCGGGGAGTTGATTTCTGCTGATGCAGAGGGCAGCTGTCCGGTCGAGAATGCTGGCAAATGCTTCAAAATTTTCAGTATCTGCGCCCATGAATTCGAGTTCGCGGAAGCCGTAAGCCGTCAGCCCGACGGTAATACCCCAGACTTCATTTCTTTCCTGACTGCCGCCGAGAAACAGCGAATACAAATCATGCGGAGAAATGCCGTCTTCATAAGTTCCGGCAAATCTGACCCATCCGGACGGATAAGCTTTCAGGGCGGTCATATTGACAATGCCGTTCATTTCCGGAAAGACTGCGGAGATAAATTTCATGACAGCGTAATAACATTTCTGCGGTGTGCCGGAAAGTTCTGTCATGAGCGCATAACAGCAGGGCGATTCCAGAAGTTCGAGCAGCTGTTCCTGTTCCATGCCCTGAATCGGTGCTTCTTCGAGCGGCGGAGCAGATTCTGCTTCGGAAAGAATGAAATCCAGCGGCACTTCTTCGGTTGCAACGGAAGCATAACAGGCGTTTTCATCACGGGAATGCGAAATGGTTTCCAGATTCTGAATTCTCTGTTCAAGTTCTTCGGGAGAGACTTTCTGATTCAGGAAAACAGCAATCGTGGTCTGTGATTTTTTCACCAGACCGTGAACGGAGTTTGCTACTTCGGCAAAAGCCTGTTCTTCGTCGAATACCGGAAGTTCCTGTTCCAGCAGGGGAAGAAAATGATTTCTCTGATTCCGGCTGTCTAATTTCTGAGAAATCTCCTTTGCCGTTTCATAGAAGAAATCTGCCAGTTCTCTGGTATTCCAGCCGTCGCCGGAAGGCTTGAGCGGAAGCACACCGAGCAAAGGAGAGTGGACAAATTCCAATTCCCCGGAAATTGTCTCCAGAAGCCGCCATGCTCCCCGTGCAAATAGCATTTTCATCATAGGATTATGGCATTTCATGAAATGCTCCAGGGAATACTTGAATAGTTTCCATCCCTGATTGCTGTCAATGCGGCTGTAAATTTCCAGAAGCCAGCCGGCTTCCC
>DGUB01000052.1 GCA_002393815.1 Ruminococcus sp. UBA4321
TCAGAAGCTTTTCTGAAAATGTGATTTTTCGTTTCCGCTTTTCCTGCGACTCCCGTCCGGCTTTCTGCGGCAACTCATTTATTATATCACATTTCTTTCAGTTTGTCAAGTCTTTTTTCAAACTTTTTTGAAAATGTTTTTTGCTGTTTTCCTTTCGTCCGACAGCTTTATTATTATATCACGTTTTTCCTCTTTTGTCAAGCAAAAGATTCTTAATATTTTATTCTTCTTTTTGTGAATTTTCACCATCATTTTCTGAAATAATTTCTTCTTCCGATTCTCTCATGACTGCACGAATTTTCAGAACTAGCCTTTTTAATTCCTCTTCAATATCCGCAAGCTGCGCCTGCGACTCATAAAATAATTCCTTATAATCTGGCATGATAGCACCTCCTGTACAAATATATTGTATCATAGTATTAATGAAAAGTCAAGTAATATTTTACAATAGTATTAAAAAATGGGTTCAGGAGGTTTCCTATGTTCTATGAGCGTATTAAAGAATTACGATTATCCCATAAAATGAATCAGGTCGAATTCAGTCATAAAATATCCGCATCTAAGCAAACAGTCAGCAATTGGGAAAGCGGCTATGCTACACCAACTCTTGATATGTTTCAAAAAATTTGTGAAACTTTTTCTGTCAGTGCAGATTATCTGCTTGGCATAGAATCACAAAATTTTCTGGATGTTTCCGGTCTGAGCATGGAAGAAATCGCTCACCTGCAAAATATTGTAAGCGATTTGAAAGCCGCAAAAGCAGAAAAATAAAAGATTTCTTTAAGGGAATGTGTAAATATTGTAAAAATTTGAAAAAAATATCGTTTACCCCCTTTTCAAAATTGACTTTTTATGTTATAATAGTATCAGAAGATTTGGCTTCTGTCCAAATGAGATTTTAGGAGGTTTCTGTATGTCTGTAAAGGAACTCTACACCGCATGGTGTCAGAAAGCAGTTGATGATTCGGATTTGCTTCCGGAACTGCTCGAAATTGAAGGTAATGAAGAAGAAATTCGTGACCGTTTTTATCGTGATTTGGAATTCGGTACAGGCGGTCTGAGAGGCGTACTCGGTGCCGGTACTAACCGTATGAATGTTTACACCGTCCGCCGTGCAACACAGGGTCTGGCAAACTATGTCAAGGCTTCTTTCGAGAATCCCAGTGTTGCTATCTCTTATGACAGCCGTATCAAGTCTGTAAAATTCGCACAGGCTGCGGCTTCGGTACTGGCTGCGAACGGAATCAAGGTGCATATCTATACCGAACTGATGCCGACTCCCTGTCTGTCATGGGCGGTTCGCGCTCTGAAATGCAGTGCCGGCATTATGGTGACGGCAAGTCACAATCCGTCCAAGTATAACGGCTATAAGGCTTACGGTGCGGACGGATGTCAGATTAATCTGGAAGTCGCTGAACAGGTTCTCAATGAAATCAATTCTCTGGATATGTTCAATGATGTGAAATACTGCGATTTCGACAAGGCTGTCGAAGAAGGCATGATTTCTTATATCGCTCAGGATGTCATTGAAGAATATTATCAGAATGTTCTGGCACAGGGCATTCACACTGACCTGTGTGCCGACAGCGGTCTGAAAATCGTCTATACGCCTCTGAACGGAACAGGAAACAAGCCTGTCCGCGAGATTCTTTCCAGAATCGGCATTAAAGACGTAACTGTGGTGAAAGAACAGGAAAATCCAGACGGTCATTTCCCGACCTGTCCTTACCCGAATCCGGAAATCCGTGAGGCTCTCGAACTCGGTCTGAAATACTGTGACGAAGTCAAGCCGGATTTACTGCTTGCGACCGACCCCGATGCTGACCGTGTCGGAATCGCCGTTCCGGATGGTGATGATTATGCATTGTTCTCCGGTAACGAAGTCGGCGCGATGCTGCTTGAATATATTTGCAGTCAGCGCAAGGCAAACGGCACAATGCCGGAAAATCCGGTTTGTGTAAAAACTATCGTAACTACTGACTTAGTAAAGGCTATCGCGAAGGAATACGGCGTAGAAGTTATCGAAGTACTGACCGGATTCAAGTTCATCGGCGAACAGATTGGTCTGCTCGAAGAAAAAGGTCAGGAAAACCGCTATATCTTCGGTTATGAAGAAAGCTACGGCTATTTGTCCGGCACTTATGTCCGCGACAAGGACGCTGTTGTTGCTTCCATGCTGATTTGTGAAATGGCGGCTTACTATCGTACACAGGGCATTTCCATGCTCCAGGCTCGTGAAAATATGTATAAGAAATACGGAATCTTCCGTCATTCGCTCCAGAGTTTCGCATTCGAGGGCGAATCCGGCATGAACAAGATGAATTCTCTCATGCAGGAACTCCGCGACAACCGTCCGGCAGAAATCGGCGGTCTGAAAGTTGTATCCGTTTCCGACTACAAAACCAGTGAAACGACTAACGTCGCAACCGGCGAAAAGACAGCTATCACGCTTCCGAAATCCAATGTTCTGGTATTCGACCTTGAACAGGGTGCAAAAGTCGTGATTCGTCCATCCGGTACAGAACCGAAAATCAAGAGTTATTATACCGCTATCGGCAACACCATGGAAGATGCCGTCGCTGTGGAAGAAAAACTCAAAGCCGATTTCAGCAGAATTTTCCAGTAATCTGATTCTGATAAAAATTATCAGCACACTGTTTTTATGCAGTGTGCTGATTTTTTACAGTAATTCTTCAAAATCGCAGGCAGGAACAGCATCAGAAAAATTTTCTTTCAGAAATTTCACGAACTCTTTCAGATTCCGGATATAGTCTGTTTTGTTTATATTGGGTTCTATATCAAGATAATATTTCCAGAAAAGAAAATCCGCAGAATCCCGAAGATATTCTTCATTCTGCTTCACTCTGATACTGCACCATGCGGATTCAATATCCGAAAAACCCTGTTTCCTTCCGGAAACCTGATGCAGAATCTTCTCAAAGATTTCCGGATATTCTGTTTTTGTATCGATAAATATTTTACAGTATAAATCTATCATGACTGAAACATCTCCTGCCAGTTTTTGACACTGCATAAAAACATCGCCTGTGTATATTCTGCCGGGTCAGCCGCATCCTGAAAATTGCTTCCGGTCTGCTCCAGATTGACAACACAGATTTCACTGTAATGCTGTAACAGAAACGGAATCATACAGTCTCCGAAATCATCTTTGTACAATAATAATTTCTTATCATTATTGAGATTCGTCCGGATTTTCATGCATTCGCACGGCTTCCCAAGATAGAACTGATACATATTATCCGATTCGAGCGCAGATTTGTCATACAGTTCGGAACGCCTTTCGAGCGTACTGTCCTGATAGCGTACCTGAATTCCAGTAATTTCGCTTCCGTTCTCATAAGTATAACAGTCAAGCACATCCGGCTTGATTTCGTTATAGAGTGTTTTCCGGTACAAATCGCCCCGGAAATCTGTACTTAGATGAGAAATCACATATTTCTGATACGATACCGGCGTGAAGCCCATTTTCTGAATCGCCGACTGATACACATAATACGCCCCGTAACTCGTCCAGTGTGAATCTGTCCGGTAATAAATATAACTGTCTTCCAGTGAACTCAGAATATGATAGGCATCCACACAGCGGATTCCCGTTCCGGTATCGGAATAAATACTCTTAATCTGCTTTTCCTGATTACTGCTGAGCGCATTCGCCGGAAGGGTACTTTCATAAATTTCCGACGCTGACGGCACCAGAATCAGATAAGTCGGCAGATTGTATTCTTCATGAAATGCATTTATCAGTTCAGCACTGCCTGTTCCGGTGCAGAACTGCTTTTCAATCAGCCTTTCATCCGTGACATAAACGCCCTGAATCATTTTTTCTCCGATAATCAGGTCAGTCCGGCTTTTCAGCTGAAACAGCATGTCATGAAATCCCAGATTTTCTCCGAGATAATTTTCAATTTCATCCGCCAATGTGCCGTCAAGAAGGCTTTGCCTATCAGGCTTCGGAAATGTTTCCCGACGGAACTGTTTTCCCGTACTGATGATAATCACCAGATAAACCGCAGTTATCAGAATCACCGTCATATGTGCGATAACATGCGGCTTTTTTATTTTCTTCATGATTCCGCCCTCCTTACAGCCACAGCCACAAATGTGAATTCTGTCCGCCGTACAGCATGGACGCTAAACAGAAAATCAGCAGTCCGCCGTGAAACAGCGGCATGAACAGCATCAGCTTCTGACCGAATTCCGATGCGCTCAAACGTTCTGCAATATTCCGGAACAAGTCTGTTGCAATATAGAATCCTATCAGAATCAGAGCGACATAAGACACCAGAAAATAAAATCCTGTCCGGTCAAAGATACCGTTTCCGAAGCCGAGCATTGCTTTCCAATATTCTGCCGTTCCGGAAAGATTCTCTGTAAAGAACAGCACCCATAAAAATTGCGAAATAATCGCTGTATAGACAACTCCGGCAATATATTTCTGCCGGATGATTTTTTCCAGAAAAATTTTCTCATTCAGCAGGAGCAGACCTATCACCAGCCCCCACAGAATAAACTGTGACTTCATGCCGTACCATGCGCCGATGAGCATCCACATCAGAACAAACCCCAGATAAGAAATCCATTTTACAGAATACTTCCGGAATAATAATCTCCTGAAATTCGTATCAAACCACAGGACAAGCGTAATATTCCAGCTTTTCATAAATGCGGTCATACTGGACGTGAAAAACGGATGGCTGAAATTCTTCGGCAGTTCATAGCCAAAACATTTTCCCAGTCCGCGAGCCATCTCTGAATAGCCTAACAGTTCAAAATACAGATACATCGAAAATATGATAGTTGTCAGCCATGCCGTGAGCATACTCATATTTTCCGGCGCAATCTGCTGTAACTCCCGGAAGATATAACCGAACGTATCCGCAAGGACAACTTTTTCGGCAAGTCCCCGGATAAACAGGCTCAATCCGTCGCTTAACGAAACAATATTCAGATGCTTGTGCCGGTTCTGGTCAGCAAATTCCGCATAGGAGAATAGCCCTCCGGCAAACAGTGCCGGAAAGAATATCAGATATACTCCCAGTTCCGGAAGATTCACCGCCGCGGAATGATGCTTTCTGTAAACGCCCGTCAGATAGCCTAACCCCTGAAGCGTATAAATCGCAATCCCGAACGGAAAGAAACTGTTTTCTTCCGCCGTGTTCCGGATATAGGACATGACTGTAATCTGCACAATCACCGAAAAGCACAGAATGACTGTAGCTAAAATTCTGTTCTTCCGGCACTTCTCCAATAATAAGCCCGTACCGTAATCATAGCACAGAAATGCCGCCGGATATAAAACCCTGACCGGATTCCCCCACCCGTAAAGCAGAAAACTGCATAATAATAAAAATATCTGTCTTGCCTTATCCGGAATCAGATAATATATCAGCAGCAATGCCGGGAGAACTGTCATCACAAACGTCAATGATGCTAACTGCATGAGGATTCCTCTTTCTGTAAGCCGATTTTTTTCAGAAATTCTTCTCTTGACATCATAGAGTTCAGCACTTCCAGCAGTGCCGAAGCGGACAGATTCGACGGCAAGCCTAAACTTTTCTGAAATTCGCGGCGTTTTCCGGCACTGTTCGGCATTCCGCTGAATCCGGCTAAGTATAAATCCGTTTTAGTAATCGGCTCGGAAACGGGCTTTTCTTCGGTCAGAACACCAGCTTTCCGGAACGCTTCCCGGAGAATTTCCGCATCAATGCCCTCAACGCCGAGTTTTCCCTCTGCGGACGGCTTGACTTTTCTGCGCTCTTTTCCGAAAATATCCGGAATATAGATATTTCTGACATCCCCTTCCGGCACGGCTCCCCTGATATAATTCCGAATCTGAAACCCGGCTCGGTCAGAATCGGTCAGAATCAGAATTCCGGTTGTTCTGGCATAATACCGGATTAACTCTAACAATTCCTGATTCTTGTAAATCCCGAAACCGTTCGTCTGAATAATCACGGCTTTCACCAGTGAGGATAATTTTATTTTATCGTACTTTCCCTCTACAATAATCGCCTGCTTGATTTGCAGCATTCGCATCACTCCTTTTTCAAACAGAATTCTTTCACAGCAGTCTGCATGAATTTTAACAATTTTTCCGGGGTTTCGCATTCATAGACAGCAAGCGGATGATTCCAGTCATATCCGGAAATCACATAGATTTTAAATCTGTCCTGATAATATCCTGCATCCAGCAGAATACCGCCCGGATATTCCGCCTGAAACATATCTTCTTTCAGAACAGTATCAGAATATTTCACGATTCCGCCGGAACTGTCAAACTGATTCCAGAAGTTTTCTTTCAGTTCTTCAAGCATTTTAAACTCCTCTAATAAATTAAAATTGTGATGATATATAAACATAACAAGTAATAAGAATTAAAGCTATTGAAACAAAAGTAACTATTGAAAAATAAAATATTTCTTTTTTATATATTCTTTTCATTTCCTCATCAGATTTATTTTTTTCCATTTGATGAAGTTTAAATTCATAAATACAGCCTGAAATGAAACCTAAAATAAGCCCTATGAATTCTGGAATAAATAATATTTTCCGATAAGTCTCTATTGAAATATCAATATTATTACATTCTAAAACAGTTAAAATGAAAAATGCTACACAAAAAAGAAAACAGGCAATTATCGCACCCCAAGAGGCAGGTCTGAAACGACTGGTATATTTCATTATATTTTCCTCCGATTTATCTTCTTAACATTTCAATGACAGTTTTTTCAAAGAGAACACGCTCGTCAACTGTACCGGAATGCATTTTCTTTTCAGCTTCACAGAGTAAGTTCAGGCATTCAGCGATATGTTCCGGCGTTTCGCCCATGCTGTCCCGGAACGAACGCTCCACCGCGAAACTGAACTTATATCCGAAATCGCTCATGACATCCTGCACAGTTCTGCCGTTCTTCCGGGCGGCAGATGCCCTCTGCACATCAATCAGACAGCCCGAAACCACTGCCATCAGATAGGGCATTTCGATTCTTAAAGCGAGTAATTCTTCTACAGCTTTCATAGCGTCCGAAGCGCGTCTTTTCAGCACTGCCGCTGTCAGATTGTAGACAGTTATTTCAAGCTGAGGCGTTACCATCTCTTGAATCAGCTGTTCTGTAATTGTTCCGCCGTCCACGAATGAACAGAGTTTGTCAAGTTCATTCTGAATCATAAGCGTCTGACAGTTACACTGCATTGCCAGAGCCATCGCCGCCGGACGTTCGATTATACAGCCCTGCTTCTTGGCTTTCGAGATGATTTCCGTTGCCATCTGGGAAACGGATTTCGGCTCACAGATGCAGACCGTTCCGGCTTTCGTGATATGGTCGATAATCTTTTTATTTTTATCAGTCGGCTTTTTATTTTTTCCGGTCTTTCCGCCGTAGATATCGAAACCGGTGACATCAAACATCAGAATCGTCTGTCCGGAAACCTGTTTCAGAATTTCAAGCAGAGCTTTTCTGTCATTTTCCCGGAGCGAATCCATATTGCAGTCATGAATGTGAATACAGTTATACTCCGCGAACATCGGACAGAGTTCTGCTTCTTCCGCGAGCTGATTCAAATCGAGATTCTGACCGTCCAGACGGGTGACATTTTCCGCACCGCCGACAGCCTTGATAATCCTCTTGACGCAGTTTTCGACGGCGAGAATATCGCTTCCGTAAAAATAATACAGATTCGATAACTCTCCTGATTTTATCTGATTCTGCAAACTTTTTTCATCAATCAGTGCCATATAATCTCCTTACCCGGCATCTGCCGTTTTCTGAAATGGTGACTTCCAGATTATTTTCATCCAGATAGGTATGAGAATCCGGAAGATATAATTCATTCTTATCGAGTATCAGCAGAAATCCGCATTCCGGCTGAATATTTTTGCTTTTGCCGTAGACTGTCAGAATATCGGGTGTTTCTGAAATTTCAGATTTATCGTTTTTACAGATAAAGATTTTCTCTGCATATTCGATTCTGATTTGCTTCTGAGAAACTTCTATTTTCGCGCCGTGGAATAATAATTCTTTCTGTTCGGCGGAATAGGTTTCACAGCCCGGAAGCTTCGGCATCGAAAATTCTGTTTTCTTCATGAGCCAGAGTTCTTCCGGAAGCAGAAAAGCAAGATATTCTTTGTATCTTCTGACGGCTTTTTCCTTCGGATTGCATAAGTATAAGCTTTCCAGACGGGAAACGCCTGTACTTTCGAGATAGACTTCCGCATAATCCGGCGCGTAATAATTCCCGGTCATATCAAACAATACAGATTCCGAACCGTGCCGGACGGCTAACAGACATTGATTTTCCTCGCCGAGTATGGCAATTTTCAAATCATTCACCTGTGAAATTCTTTCGAGATTGACCGCGATTCCGGTTACAGTCAGTGCGACTGCCGCACAGACGGAAGTCAGCTTTCTGCTCCGAAATAGTATCTGACCGCATAATATCAGCAGAATTCCGGCGAAAATCAGAAATACTAAAATCTCACTGTCTGTCGATAAATGCGTCCATGACATGCCGGCAAAGAAATCTGAAATTTCCAGGACAATACTGTTCAGCTTGTCGGCGATATGCAGAAAGAATTCTGCAAAGATTCCCTCACAGCCGAATACGATTGCCAGTACTCCCGTCAGAATCGACAACAGACAAACCGGCGTCAGAAAAAGATTCGTTATCGGAGAAATCAGCGATACTTCGCGGAAATATATCACTTCTACCGGAAGAATTATCACAAACGTCCATGTGAACGCTGTCAAATCTTTCAGCAGAAGATGCCAGAATTCTTTCTCCGGCATATTTTTCGTCATATACTGCGCGGCAACGCCGATTCCGAATGCACCAGAACTTGACAGCCAGAACGCCGGACTATGTATCACAAACGGGTTTTCAATTCCGAGAATCAGCACGGCAATCGACAGCGAATTGAACGCATTCGCTTCCCGGAAAAATAGTTTCGCACTCTGCGAAATCAGAATCATGATAAACGCTCTCTGAACAGAAACCGTTCCTCCGGCGCATATCATGAACAGACTGCACAGAAGCATGATAATCACAAATTTTGATATTCTTCCGCCTTTGAATTTGCTGAATAGCAAGCTGATACACATCGCCAGAAAATCCAGATGCAATCCGGAAACCGCTAATGTATGCCCGATTCCCGTCCGGTAAAGTGAAGTTTTTACGCTGTGCCTTAATTCCGTCTTGTCGCCGAATAGCATACCCGTCAGCATTGCTCCGGTATCTTCCGGCATATGCGCCTGAATCCGTTCAGTCATGCGCATTCTCCAATTGTAGATGATACTGAACAGTGTTTGTTTCTCCAGAGGATGAACTTCGAGAACTTCTGTTTCAGTATCCAAATCGAAACATAAGAATAAATTCTTCGACCGGGCATAAGCTTCGCTGTCGAACAGATAGCTTGATTCTATGCGTTCCGGTCTGCCGGAAATCGTCAGAACATCTCCATAACTGAAACTATCATCATCAATAAATAATTCTATCTTAGCCGGAGTATCTCCCCTGTCAATTCTGCCTTTCAGAAGATAATCCGCATTTCCGCTGGAATAGACAGTCTTTTCGATAATCTGCCCCGTAAAGATAATTTCCAGTCCGGCGAAATCCTTTTGTTTCTGCGCCGTGACGCTGTCATGATGCCAATAACAACAGCACGCTATCAGGCATGACAGCGTGCTGAGTACCACATATTTCCATACAGACCGGCGATACAGAATAATCCCGACCGCCGTCAGAAGAATCACACTCCATGACAGTATATCCAGTCTTGATGCTATCAGCAAGCCCGTAATATAGGGCAGTCCGATATATAAAGCCGGTCTTTTCATATTCAGTCTTTAAAGAATAACGGCAGTTTTTCCAGATAGATAATATCTGTTCTGTCAGCGGCATCTCCTTCGGCGAGAACTGCGGCTCTCCCGGCAACCGTGCCGCCGGCTTTTTCCACCAGATATTCCAGAGCTTTCAGGGATTCGCCTGTACTGATGACATCATCCACGACAAGAACTTTCTTGTCTTTCAGCAGTTCTGCCTTTTCGCCGTCCAGATGCAGAATCTGTTCATTGCTTGTCGTGATGGACTTGACATTTACGGAAACAACGTCCTGCATGTAGAGTTTCACGGATTTTCTTGCGACAACATAAGTTTTACCGCTCTGACGCGCCATTTCGTAAGCCAGCGGAATGCCTTTGCATTCGGCAGTCAGAATCACATCAAATTCCGGAGCCTTTGCAAGAAGCTGTTCTGCCGATTTTACAGTGACTTCCACATCGGAGAACATGATAAATGCCGCGATATCGAGTTTATCACTGACGGGGCATTTTTTCAGTTTTCTGTCAAGTCCGGCGATTTTCATTTCGTAATATTCAGCCATTTCAGAATTCTCCTTATCTTAGCCGAGAGACTGTTCGCCCCAGCCCATTTTTTTGCCTGCTACCAGATGGAAATGCAGATGCATAACACTTTGACCGGCATCTTCTCCGCAGTTATTGATAACACGGTAGCTTTCAATATTTTCCTGTTCGGAAACTTTTGCGATTGCCTCGAAAATTTTAGCAACATACTGAGAATTTTCAGCAGTAATTTTCTTTGCACAGCAGATATGTGTCTTCGGTACAAACAGATAATGTGTCGGTGCAATCGGGCTGATATCCTTGAATGCAAATACAGCATCATCTTCATACACCTTTGCAGAAGGGATTTCTCCTGCGATAATCTTACAGAATAAACAATCTTTATCCATGATAATTTCCTCCCTGATAATAATTTTATTCTTCCAAATCAAGAATCATTTCGTCAAATTCTTTGAACGAATCCGCAATTTTACAATTTTCGGGATTTTCTTCAAACTCATCAAAGAATTCATGACTGATATAATAAATTCCATGATTCTTCGTATTGAAATAATAGCTGTCTCCGGCTTCGTCGGCGCAGAACGGAATATACTGCATCGGAATCAGCTTGTCCTGCTTCTGCCATTTGAGAAGCTTCTTGACTGTCAAATCCTCGGAATCCTCGCTGACAAGCGGATAGACTTCCGCCAGCAGACAGCCGTCCTCCGAAATGCCGCATTCATCCAGAAAACCGCCGTTCTGTTTCAGATAGAGGGCTTTGAGCTTCTTCGGAAACCGGAACTGATATTTTTCTTCCAGTGCTTGGATTTCTTCTTCGGAAAGCGGTTTCTGACCGTCATATTCCAGATAGGTAAGCAGAGACATTTTCAAGCCCTCCTGTTATAAAATTTCTGTGATAAAATAACGATTTCTGTAAAGTACAGTAATACATTCACTTTGTTCGGGCGGAGCAGAATTCAGGTAAGAAGTATAGCCTTTTATAACTTCGCCGTCTTTCAGCTGAATTATCGGAATATATTCTTTCCAGTCTGCTCCGCGCCCTTTTGGATGAGTCATTACATCATATCCGATAATTTTTCCTGTGTAACAAATGCCTTTGCTGGTGATATACTTTCCGAAACTATCCCAGAAATGGAATACTTTCACCCATGTTTCCGCGCCGATAAGCAGAATATTTCCGGTAATAATCATCTGTTTCAGAATCTTATCTTCCGCACCCATTCCACTGAAAGCAAAGAACAGAATACAAACTAACAGTGTAATTCCGATAATTGTCCGGTATTCAAATCTGATTTCATAAAGAACCGGATATTTCTTTCGGTTCTGCTGAAACGAAACTGCCGGATTGATAAACGGTGCTAACGCCAGAAACAGCATCAGGAGAAAAAACATTCCAAATTGATTTATCATATTTTTTCCTCCTGACTGTTTTCATTCTTACTTTACGAATTCAGCAACAATATTTTCGAGTTCAGCCATAGCCTTGTCAACAAGTTCCTGTTTTCCGATACCTGCCATGGCACTGTCAGGACGACCGCCGCCCTTGCCTTCGGTCAGAGCAGATACTTTCTTGACGATATTTCCGGCATGTGCGCCCTTTTCGAGTGCGGACTTGGTGCAGACACAGTAAAGCTGTCCTTTTTCGCCGCCGATTCCTGCCAGAACAGCAATCACAGGCTTATCAGTACTCTTAATCTGGTCACCCATCTTGCGGAGTAAGTCAGCATTGGCATTCTGCACAGGTGCGCCGACAACTTCCACGCCGTTGACGTTCTTAGCAGATTTCAGAATATCATCCAGCGCACTGCCTGCCATTTTCTGACGGAGTGTTTCAACAGTCTTTTCGGTTTCTTTCAGCTGTGCGGTCAGAGATACGCACTTTGCCGGAAGTTCTGCCGGATTGTTCAGTTTCAGAGCCTTTGCGCTTTCATTGATAGTGTTCTGTAACGAATTGATTAATTCCAGAACGCCTTCACCTGTTACGGCTTCGATACGGCGCACTCCGGATGCGACAGAACTTTCTGAAACGATTCTGAATAAGCCTATATTCGCAGTATTCTTGACATGCGTACCGCCGCAGAATTCAATAGAAACTTCTCCGGCTTTGACAACGCGGACAACATCGCCGTATTTTTCGCCGAACAGAGCCATTGCACCGAGTTTTCTAGCCTGTTCGATGGGCATTTCATTGACTTCAACGGGCATTGCTTCGAGAATCCAGGTATTGACGAGGGTTTCGACTTTCTGGATTTCTTCTGTTGTCATGGCACTGAAATGCGAGAAGTCAAAACGGCAAGCCTTTTCGTTGACAAGCTGTCCTGCCTGATGTACGTGTTCGCCCAGTACCTGACGGAGTGCGGCTTGCAGAAGGTGTGCGGCTGTATGATTCCGCATGACTTTATTTCTGAATGTCGGGCAGACTTTTGTTTCAACATCATCACCGACAGAGAGTGTTCCGGATTTCATCACGCCGAAATGCAGATAATGTCCGTCTTCGTCCTTGGTAACGGCAGTGACTTTAAACTTGGCATTGTCTGTAAAGATTTTACCATGGTCAGCCACCTGACCGCCGCTTTCTGCATAGAAAGGAGTGGTATCCAGAACAATAACTGCTTCTTCACCTTCACTGACGGAATCGACAGTTTCACGGTCTTTCAGGACAGCTAAGATTTCAGCATCATCTGTCAGAGTTTTATAGCCGACAAATTCGGTTTTCTGGAGATTCAGCTTGATAGAATTATCAGCCCAGGAAGAGCTTGCTTTTGCGGCGTGGTCAGCCTTGGCAGTATCGCGCTGTTTCTTGACAAGTTCACGATAGCCTGCTTCATCTACTGTAAAGCCTTTTTCGGCGGCGATTTCGACTGTCAGGTCGAACGGGAAACCGTAAGTATCGCTCAGCTTGAAGACATCCTCGCCGGAAAGAACCTTGCTTTCGGACTGATTCATGATATCAGTCAGGAGTTCCATGCCCTTGTCGATAGTTTTTGCGAAGGCTTCTTCTTCGACTTTGATAATTTTTTTGATATAGGCGCGTTTTTCTTCGAGTTCGGGATAAGCGATTTTATTTTCGTCGATAACAGTATCACAGACTTCATGCAGGAATGTGCCTTTGATGCCTATCATACGTCCGTGACGGGCAGCACGGCGGAGCAGTCTTCTCAGAACGTAGCCTCTGCCCTCATTGGACGGCAGAACGCCGTCACCAACCATGAAAGTGGTGCTTCTGATATGGTCTGTAATAACTCTCAGGGAAACGTCAGTATCATGATTTTCATGATAGTTCACACCGGCGATTCTGGAGATATGCTTCATGATATTCTGAACGGTATCGACTTCAAAGAGGTTATCCACGCCCTGCATCACGCAGGC
>DGUB01000062.1 GCA_002393815.1 Ruminococcus sp. UBA4321
AGAAAAAAATACAAGAAACAGAATATCTGATAAAATTAAAAATGCCGGATTTTTCAAAACAGAATTGACAAAATCCGACATTTATGTTATAATGTGAAAAGAGGGTATACCAGCACGGTGGCGGTCAATCCAGCTCCCAGAAATGGGGGTGTCACATATGCAGTATGTAACATGGCAGGATTTAATTCAGCTCGGCATTATGGTCGCAGCATTCGGAAATCTGTTTTACATGATTTATTGCAACCATCATAAAAAATAACCGCCGTATGCTTCCCCAAGCCGGCGGTTATTTTCATAACTAACACTTGGGAGCGACCGTCATCGGTACGCCCTCTTTCTTATATTATACACTGTTCTGAATGAAATGTCAAGAGAAAAACAAAAAATTTCCGTCCTCGCAAGAGAACGGAATTTTATATTATCGGGAGCGTCTGCGGGATTTGTTTTTTCTGTCAGTGATGCGCTTGATATCGCCCATTTTTTCCTCACTGTTCTGTTTGAAGCGGTTCATCATATCTTCAAAGCTCAGTTCGGAATCCTGCGGCTGCGGCTTGGGATTCCAGACAGCACCCCTGTCACGGTTCTGCCGTTTGGGCTGACGCGGCGGCTTTTCCTCCTGCGGAAGTGCCTTTTTAATGGACATGCTGACTTTCCCCTGCTCGTTAATCTGAAGCACAACTACTTTGACTTCCTGACCTTCTGTCAGGAACTCACGGATATCACTGACGAAAGTATTTGCCACTTCGGAGATATGTACCATACCAGTGGCAGGCTTTCCGCCCTCCTGTTCCACTTCCACGAATGCGCCGTAATTGGTGATGCTTCTGACCTTGCCGTTGTAAATTTTACCTGTTTCCAGCATTGTTCTGAAAATCCTCCTGTTTTTTATGAATTTTATTTATCTCTGGATGTATCATAATAACGCCGCTCGTCCGGATAGGCATAATTTCCGGATTCGACAGCAAGCTTTTCCATATAGCGACTGATATCATCAGAAGCAATCAGTGCAGCGAGTTCTTCGTTTTCCGCGGAAAGCACCTCGATATTTTCTTCCAGCTCTGCGAGTTCCTTACGTTTTTCGACAACGGAATTTTGTGCAGAGATGATAGAGACTGCACAGAACACTGCGAACATGGCGAGTGCCGCGCCTATCAGCATTCTGAACATGAGCGGCTGTTTTGCCGCTTTTTTTGTATTTGGCATATTGATTACCGCCTTATGAAATTGTTGTTATTTTATTATTATACACCCTACAGAGGGTAAGTTGCAAGCGGTTTTGGATAATTTTTTTCCGGAATACTATTTTTTGTCAGGTTTCACAAAAATCCTGATGATTTTTCTACAAATCCGTACAAAGCCATCCCAGAGCGAAAAGAAAAATCTGCCGAGGGTGCATTCATGCAGGACGAATCCGCACAGACAGCCGACGGCATAATACATCCGGAATTCTCCCCTTGCGAAGCCGCTGACATAGCACAGGAGCAGAAAGCTTGTCACAATCAGGAAGAAGATATCTTCGAGCATGGTGACAGACCAGTGATGCGGAATCAGCCTCCGGAGAAAGCGGAACAAATCGAACAGAATGCCGGAAGGAATTCCCAGAAGCACCGAACCGCCGAGCAGAAGAAGTTCTTCTTCGACCGTGCGGAAGGTTTCCGGCGCAATTTTCAGCAGCAGCATGATTATCGGAAGAGTTTCCCGAGCATGGAAACCGGGGAATGCTTGTCTTTATCGCCGTACTGGAGTGACCAGATATCGCCTTCGACGGAGAGTGAGCCGTTTTCGATGCTGATAGCGTTAATATGCAGTTCGCGTCCGGTGATGGTGAGTTCTCCCATGGCGGTATAGAGGACAATTTCACGTTCATCGAAGCGGTCAATATCGGTAATGCCGGAGATGCTGAGAATTTTCCGGTTTTCGAGCGTGACGAGATGGGGCATATCTGTACTGCGTTCTGTTTCCTGCATAGTTCAGAACCTCCTGAGATGGAATTACTGTATTCTATGCAGGAAGATGCCGGAAAATGCCAGCCGACAAATCAGAATTTATCTATTATTTCAAATTTATCTTTTGTTGAAGACCATTTTCTGTCACGCATAAGTTTTTCTATTCCTGTTCCAGTACCATATGATATTTCTTCATCAATTTTCCAAACAGTATCACATTCAAGACAAGCTTTTAACAGTTCATCAGTTCCCTTTATTTTTATTTTCCAAATATCATCTTGTAAGCAATAAGGACATATTATCATTTTTTATCTGATTAGATGCAATAATCATTGCCGTCCACACCGGCGTTATGGTTCAGGATATCCTGTAAAGTAATGCTGTCCAGATATTCATGAACGGCTCTGTACAGACCTTCCCAGACATAGAGTGTGGCACATTCTTCAGCACGGGGGCAGTCATTTTCTTCGTATTCCAGACAGGTCACAGGTGCGAGACTGCCTTCTGTTGCGCGGAGTACATCGCCGACAGTCAGCACATTGGCAGGCTTGGCGAGCATATAGCCGCCTTTGTTGCCGCGGTTGGTGCGGAGAATGCCGCCTTTGTTGAGCATCGGCACAATCTGTTCGAGATATTTTTTGGAAATCTGCTGGCGTTCGGCAATTTCTTTCAGGGAAATATAGCCTTCTTCCTGATGCAGAGACAAATCCAGAAGCATCCGCAGGGCATATCTGCCTTTTGTTGAAATTTTCATAATTCAGGTACTTCCTTTCTGTAATTGATTTTATCCTATATTTATTATTATACCATAGGTTTAGTATGATTTCAAGTAGAAAAGTATCTGTAAAAATTCACGTTTTTATCCTGAAAAAAAGCCTGAAATTTTATATTTTTTACAAACTTATAAAATATATCAGATTAATAGGTTATAGATATTGACTTTCACATTGGAAAGTGTTATAATATTATCATATTAAACATATATGCAAATTCAGAAACAAGGTGATTTTATCATGACAGAGATTCTATGGCTCGGACGCGGCGGACAGGGCGCATTTACCGCGGCGAAGATTCTCGGCGCGGCATACGCGGCAAAACCGGAAAGCCATGCACTGGCATTTCCCTCCTTTGGCCCCGAACGGCGCGGCGCACCCGTCAGAGCGTTTACAAAACTCGACAGCAAGCCGATTCTCGACCGGAGCGAAACCGAAAAGGCAGATTTTATCATTATTCTGGACGAGACATTATATTCTGAAAACTTACAGAATTTATTAAAGCCCGGCGGAAAGATTCTCATCAATACCAGAAGTGCGGAACTGAAACAGATTGTTTCTTTCGACGGCGATTCTCTCGCGAAAGAACTGAAACTTCCCGTTGTGAATACGGTTATGATGGGCGCACTCGCCGGCATTTCCGGGATTGTCTCGGTAGAAAATCTGCATCAGGCGATTGAAAACTATATGCCCGTGAAAATCCGGGAAAAGAATAAAGCGGCAGTTCAGAAAGCCGCAGAGGAGGCGGAAGCTTTATGATAAAACCAACCGTCAGAGAAAAGAAAGTATTCGGCTTTGCAGACGTTCCGGAAGATACCAGTTTTGAAGCCGGCTATCTAGTAAGCGTCAACAGCGGCTGGAGAAGTATCCGCCCTGTTGTCAGTACAGAGAAGTGTATCGGCTGTATGCAGTGTTATTTATACTGCCCGGACGGCGTTATCTCGATTCAGGAGAACAAAGCCGTGATTGATTATGATTTCTGCAAGGGGTGCGGCATCTGCTCGAAAATCTGCAAGCCCGGCGCAATCGGAATGGAGCGTGAACGATAATGGAAAAATTCTTATCCGGTGACGAAGCCTTTGCCGAAGGCATCCGGTTAGCCTGTCCGGAAGTGATTTCGGCATATCCGATTACACCGCAGACAATTGTCGTAGAAAAGCTTTCCGAAATGGTAGAGGACGGCAGTCTTGATGCGGAATTTATTCACGTCGAATCGGAACATTCGGCGTTATCTTGTGCCATGGGCGCGAGTGCCGCAGGTGTGAGAGCGTTCACAGCGACATCTTCGCAGGGATTGTTATACATGGCAGAATGTCTTTATTATGCCTCCGGCGGCAGATTCCCGATTGTCATGATGAATGCGAACCGTTCGACAGCACTGCCGTGGAACATTTACGGCGACCAGAGAGACAGCCTGTCTCAGTTAGATTCCGGCTGGATTCAGGCATATGCCGAAAACGCACAGGAAAGCCTTGACCTTGCCTTGATGAGTTACTATATCGCGGAGCATAAGACCGTTTCAACGCCGTTTATGGTGAATCTGGACGGCTTTATTCTGACGCATACTTATGAACAGGTAGACGTTCCCGAACCGGAACAGGCAAAGAAATTTCTTCCGCCTTACGAAACGGAAAACAAGCTGGATTTGGACAATCCGAAAAATATGGCATTTTCGGCAGGACCTGACACGAATTATATTTTCAAGTATAAAGAACATGCGGCAATGTTCCGGGCGATTCCGGTTATCAGAGAAGCCGAAGCAAAATTTGCTGAAATTTTCGGCAGACAGTATACAGGTCTGACGGATGCCTATAAAACCGAAGATGCAGAATATATTTTAATCACACTCGGCAGTATTGCCGGGCTGTGCCGCGAAATCGCCGATACGCTCAGAGAAAAAGGTATCAAAGCCGGAGTTCTCAGAATCCGTTATATGCGTCCTTTCCCGGCGGAGGAAATCGCCGAAACCGTAAAACAGGCGAAAGCCGTCGCAGTTCTGGAGAAAGATATTTCTTTCGGCAATGAAGGCACAGTCTTCACGAATGTGAATTCTGCCCTGCACAGTGCCGGGGTGACTGTTCCGGCTTATAACTTTATCGGCGGACTGGGCGGACGGAACATTTCACATCAGAATATCATTGAAATTTTTGAAAAAATCCAGTCCGGCACGGCAAGCCGTGTGAACTTTATCGGAATCGAAGAAGGTGAAAACTCATGAGCGTATCAGCAAAAACTTTGGATAAAAACGAATATTTCTACGGTCATAAAGCCTGTGCCGGATGTGGCGGAAGCCTTGCTGTCCGGAACGTTCTGAAAGTACTGGGTAAAAATGCAGTTGCTGTGCTTCCTGCCGGATGTATGTCCGCAGTAGGGTTTAACTTTCCGCAGTTATGCTTTGCGAATAATGCGATTATCTCGACATTCGCCGGAACAGCTTCCATGCTGACGGGTATTGAAGCCGGATTCCGCCGGAGAGGAATCAAAGATTTCACGGCGGTAGGATTCGCCGGAGACGGCGGAACGGCAGATATCGGGATTCAGGCATTATCCGGAGCAATTGACCGGAACGATAATATTATTTATATCTGCTATGATAACGAAGCCTATATGAATACAGGCATTCAGAAATCCGGGCTGACACCGTTCGGCGCGAAGACGACGACAACCCCTGCCGGACAGAACATTCACGGCAATATCCGCCCGAAAAAGAACATGTTCGAGATTGTCGCCGCGCATGATATCTCCTATGCGGCAACGGCAACCGTCGGCTATATGAACGACTTCCTGAACAAAGTTGAAAAGGCATCAAAAATTCAGGGAACAAAATACATTCATGTCATTGCGCCCTGTCCGACGGGCTGGGGCATTCCGGTCAGCGATACGATTGACGCGGCGCGTGAAATTGTGGACTGCGGTCTGTGGTATCTTGCCGAATATGAAAATCATGAATTCAAAATCAGCCGTGACCCGAAAACTTTCACAAGCGTGGAAGATTATCTCAGAAAGCAAGCCAGATTCAAGCATCTGACTGATGAAGATATTAAAATTATCACAGATTCCAGAGATAAAAAATGGGAATTTATCAGAAAGAACTGGAATTGATTTTATCATAGAAAGAGGTTATTCATCATGCCGAGTTTATCACAGAGAACAGCAGGCTTTACAGATTCAGTAATTCGCAGAATGACGAGAATTTCCAACCAGTACGGAGCTGTGAACTTATCACAGGGCTTTCCGGATTTCGAGCCGCCGAAAGAAATTCTGAATCGTCTTGCCGAAGTCACAAAAGAAGATTTCCATCAGTATTCAATCACATGGGGCGCACAGAATTTCCGTGAAGCCCTCGCCCGGAAGCATGAACATTTTTCCGGACAGAAAATCGACCCGAACGGCGAAATTGTTGTCACATGCGGAAGCACAGAAGCCATGATGGCGGCAATGCTCAGTGTGACGAATCCGGGAGATAAAGTCATTGTCTTTTCGCCGTTTTATGAGAATTACGGAGCAGATACTATCTTATCCAATGCCGAGCCGATTTATGTACCTCTGATTCCGCCGGAATTCAAGTTCAATCCAGATGTGCTGGAAGACGCTTTCAAACAGCATCCGAAGGCAATTATCGTCTGCAATCCGTCGAACCCGTGCGGTAAGGTCTTCACCCGTGAGGAACTGACGATTATCGCAGATTTGGCGAAAAAATACGATACATTCGTGATTACTGACGAAGTCTATGAACATATCCTGTATAAGCCGCATGAACATGTTTATATGTCCACACTGCCGGGCATGAAGGAAAGAACCATTCTCTGCAATTCTCTGTCGAAAACTTATTCCATTACAGGCTGGAGATTAGGCTATGTTGTGGCAGCTCCGGAAATTATTGATACAGTCAAAAAGGTGCATGATTTTCTGACAGTCGGCGCAGCCGCACCGTTACAGGAAGCCGCCGTGACCGGACTGAATTTCCCGGATGAATATTATCTGGATTTACAGCAGAAATATACGGAAAAGCGTGATTTGTTCCTGAAAGGTCTGGACACGCTGAACATTGCGCATACAGTTCCGGAGGGGGCATATTATATTCTGCTGGATATTTCGGAATTCGGCTATGAGGATGACCTGAAATTCTGTGAAGATTTGGCGCGTCTGGTAGGTGTCGGAGCCGTACCGGGTTCAAGTTTCTTCAAAGAACCGGAAAACAGATATATCCGTTTCCATTTTGCGAAGAAAGAAGACACACTGAACGAAGCTCTGAACCGTCTGAACGACCTCAGAAAGAAGATGCCGTATCATGTCTGATTTCATTCCGGTGATAGATGCACACTGTCATATTTTTCCGGATAAGATTGCCGATAAATCGAAAGAATCCGTCCGGGATTTCTACGAATTGCCGATGTACACTTCCGGAACGGTTTCGCATCTGCAAGCCGAACGCGGGAAAATTATCGAGATTCAGCATCAGAAATACAAGATAGTCAGACAGCTGATTTGTTCTCCGGCAGTCGTGCCGAAACAGACGCACAGTATCAATGATTTTATTTCTGAAAGCGTGAAAGCCGATTCCGGTTTTGTGGGCTTCGGAACGCTTCACCCGGAAAATGAAAATTTTGCGGAAATTCTTTCCGGATTCCGGGAAAAGAATCTGATTGGTCTGAAAGTACATTCTGATTTTCAGCAGTTTGATATTGATGAGCCGGGAATGTATCCGGTCTGGCGTGAAGCCGTCGGACTGGAACTGCCTGTTCTGTTTCATATGGGAGACAGAAAGCTTGATTATTCGCATCCGCGGAGGTTAGCGCATCTTCTGGAAGATTTTCCGGAACTGACTGCGGTTGCTGCGCATATGGGCGGCTATTCGCACTGGAACGAAGCCCTTGAAGTTCTGAAACCTTCTGACAGGCTGTATTTCGATATTTCGAGTACACTGCAATTTATTGACGGCGATTTGCTGATGAAGTTTATTCGCAGATTCGGAGAGGAACATTTCTTTTTCGGCAGTGATTTTCCGATGTGGAGTCCGGCAAAGGAACTGGAAACTTTAATCAGTTTCGGCTATCCGGAGAAGCTTCTGCACAAGCTGATTTTTCAGAATTATGCAGACTTTCTGAATACTTTGAAATAATAAACAAATCCCCGGCGGAAATTCGCCGGGGATAAATTATTTTCAGATAAGTTATCAGCCGAGGGTAACAACAACTTCATGAACGCCGTCAGCCTGAGCCGGAACAACATTGCCTTCTACAGCATTGCCGTCCACTGTCAGGGAAACAACACCCTTGGAAACGTGGTTCGGGTTCTTGACAGTAATGTTGTAAGTAGCACCGCGGAACTGACGGGTTGCGGTAAAGCCGTCCCAAGCCTTCGGGATAGACGGGTCAACCTTTAAGCCGTTCCAGTCGGGCATGATACCCAGAATATACTGAGAAACAGCTACGAAATTCCATGCAGCAGTACCGGTCAGCCAGCTGTTCTTAGCTTCGCCGTGACGTGCAGCATCCTTGCCGGCAATCATCTGAGCATATACATAGGGTTCAGTTCTGTGCAGGTCGGAATATTTTTCTTCTCTGTAAGCAGGAGCAATCTTGGAATAATATTCAAAAGCCTTGTCACCGCGTCCGGCGTAAGCTTCTGCACAGATAATCCAAGCGTTGTTATGGCAGAAGATACCTGCATTTTCCTTGTATCCCGGTGGATATGAGCTTACTTCACCAAGTTCAAGGTGATATTCTGTATATGCTGGCTGAAGGATCATGATACCATACTGAGTATCAAGCTTTTCTTCAACTGATTTAAGAGCCTTTTCTGCAAGGCCTTCTTTTACACCGATACCTGCAAGTACGCAGAAGCCCTGTGGCTCAATGTAAATCTGACCTTCTTTACATTCTTTTGAACCAACTTTGTTGGAGTGAGCGTCATAAGCACGTACAAACCACTCGCCATCCCAACCTGCATCGCATACTGTATCATACATTGTCTTGACTTCAGCACGGGCACGCTTAGCTTCTTCAGCATCGCCTTTAAGTTCACACAGCTGAGCATATTCTTCACCGTATTTTACAAACATACCGGCAATGAATACTGATTCAGCAACAGGTCCCTCTGATGGTCCAAATGTCTGGAAGGATTCACCCGGATGAGCTGAGAAACAGTTAAGATTCAAGCAGTCATTCCAGTCAGCACGTC
>DGUB01000130.1 GCA_002393815.1 Ruminococcus sp. UBA4321
CTTCATCCGAAAACAATCCGCTTTGATTTATTTCTCGCAGGATGCACTCAGCTTATCGGTGTGATTCTTGCCAAAGCGATTCATCAGTCAGGACTTTACAAAAGCATCCGTAAAATTGCTGCCCTCGCTGCCTGAATTTTTATTTTTTATATTTTTTCTGACTGATGTCCCATCGGTCTTTTTGTTGTGCCTGTTTTTTCTTTGCACACCTGAAAAATCCACTCTTTCATTCTCATATTTCTTTCATCACTTCCTTTGACTATCTTGGCTCTGCATTTTGCAATCGCCTAAACATAAAAATAATATTTTATTGTTTTTAGATAATATATATTATATCATTTTTAATTTATATTGTCAAGCGAAAATGATAGAATTAATGTATAATAAGGAGGATTTCAAGATGAAAATGGAATATTATGAAATTTATCGTATCATGGGGCTGAAAATAGGTTATTATCGCAGATTAAGGGGAATGACACAGGAACAGCTTGCTGAAAAAGTAAACATCAGTACAGCATACCTTGGCTCAGTAGAAGCACCAAATATTGAAAGAGCCATTTCTTTGGATACACTGTTGGATATTGCCAAAGCACTGGACATTCCGGCTTATAAATTCCTGAAAGATGATGACGTGTGACGAATAACCGACAACTGTCGCAAAATCACAGAATACCGCCGTTTCCGGAATTCTGCCTGAATCATATGAAAGGTGTATAAAAAATTCCGCAGTCTATCATCACTCTTGTGTCGAAACGCCGAATTTTCCCCGAATCCCTTGACATTTCGGCTGTTTCGTGCTATGCTTTAGTTACGGCAAGGGAAAAGCCGTACACAAGGAAAAAAGAGAAAGAAACCCCACAAGAACATTTTTTAGGAGGTAGTTTTTATGACAACAACAAAAATTCAGTTAGTCGGTTTTGCTGATGTGCAGACTTTCGTGAATACCATTTCCAAGTTTGCATTCGATATCGACCTCGTTTCCGGTCGCTACATCGTTGACGCAAAATCCATCATGGGTATCTACAGCCTGGATTTGACTAATCCGATTGAACTCCGCGCCCATACAGAAGACGCAGAAGAACTTTTTGCACAGATTGACAAGTACATTGTCAAGTAATTCCCCCGGAGTTCCTACAGAGAAAGATTTTTTATAAGGATGTTTTGCAGAGAAGCGGACTTGTGACAGTCCGCTTCTTGTGTTTACGAGAACAGAAAATGCAGTACCCGCCTGAATGCAGAATGCATTGTCATTTCCGGAATCGCTTCCGAAGCAAGCAGTCCGCATTCACAAAGCAGTGTCTTGTCCTGATAAAAATACACTGTGCCGACTTTCTGGTGATATCTCACAGGTGCCTGCACATAGTCCGGAAGTACCATAACTGCCTGTATCTGTGCGCCGGATGATACCGTCAGTGCCGGAAGCGAAGACAATTCCAGCAGAACAGATGCTTCTGTTCCGCCCCGGATTTTCAAAGGGCGGAGAAATTCTTCCGCAAATGCCGGCAGTGTCACCTGATACTGGCTGAATCCGGCGTTCAGCAGCTTTTTTGTCAGGGTCAGCCGGGTGTCTTCATCCGGTGCGTTCAGTACAATTGCCGTACAGACCATGCCTTCCGATTCCGCGGCGGCGGCGATGCTGTAGCCGGATTCCGGCGAATGTGAGGCTTTCAGTCCCCGGCTGTTCTGCATTGTCCGGGTGAGGGAATTCTCGTTCACAAGTTCGACCGTATCGTTTAAAATAAACGTTCTCCATGTCGAAAGGCATTCCTGTAGTTCCGGACATTTCAGCACCGCACAGCAGAGCCGCGCCATGTCGTTCGCGGTGGAATATGCCTGTGCATCGTCAAATCCCTGCGGACTGGTGAAGCGTGTGGATTTCATTCCCAAATCGAACGCCGCGGCGTTCATATCCATCACGAATTTATCAGCACTGCCGGAAATCCTGTCCGCCAGTACTGCTGCGGCATCGTTGGCATTTCCCGTCAGCAGTCCGAGCAGAAGCTCCCGGATGGTAATGCTGTCACCTGGTTTCAGCCAGATAACCGCACCTTTCATGCCGGAAACACTTTCCCCGGCAGTCATGACCGTATCCGGAGAAATTTCCTGCTTTTCTATCGCCTGTGCGGTCAGATATGCCGTCATCAGCTTCGCAAGCGAACCGACCGGACGCTTTTCTTCGGCATATTCTGATTTCAGAATGCATCCGGTTTCCGCTTCTATCAGCACATATGCTATTTCCCGTTCTTCGGCGTGAACCTGTAAGGGCATCATCTGCATGAAAATTATCATGCAGAGAAAAATTGCAATCTGTTTCATACGCATACTCCTTATTGAAATTCCTGCTGCTGTAAGCATATGCATTTCCGGACAGAATCATCAATTTTCTGAAAAAACATTGGCAGAATTGACAAAATTTATGTGCCGAATTTGTTCTGTTTTCACAATGTTGAATTAAAAAATCCGGATATGCTTGCAAAATTTCCAATTTTATAGTATGATATATATGAATTCTGATTTTTTGGAGGATGATTCAAAATGACTTTGAAATTAAACACTAATTATCTTGAAAGTTTCGTCAACCCCGACGAAATGAAAGGCATCAAAGCTCAGGTGGAAACCGCTGCAAAGGTGCTTCATGACAAAACCGGTCTGGGAAATGACTTCCTCGGCTGGGTAGAACTGCCGACGGATTACGATAAAGAAGAATTCGCCCGCATCAAGGCAGCTGCTGAAAAAATTCAGAAGAATTCTGATGTCCTGATTGTCATCGGCATCGGCGGTTCTTATCTGGGCGCAAGAGCGGCTATCGAATTCCTCAAGTCTCCGTTCTATAACAACATGAAGAAAGATACCCCGGATATCTACTATGTCGGCAATAATATCAACCCGACCTATCTGAACGAAATTCTTTCTATCTGTGAGGGCAGAGATATTTCCGTAAATGTAATTTCCAAATCCGGCACGACTACCGAACCGGCTCTGGCGTTCAGAGTATTCAAAAAACTGGTAGAGGACAAGTACGGCAAGGAAGAAGCAAAGAATCATATCTTTGCTACTACCGACAAGGCAAAAGGCACTCTGAAAGAATTATCCGATACAGAAGGCTATGAAACTTTTGTCGTTCCGGATAATGTCGGCGGACGCTTCTCCGTTCTGACTGCTGTCGGTCTGCTCCCGATTGCGGTTGCCGGCTGCGATATTGACAAACTCATGGAAGGCGCACGTCAGGCACAGAATGACTATACTGCCGATTTCGACAATAACGACTGCTACAAATATGCCGCTCTGAGAAATATCTTCTACAGAAAATGCAAATCTGTAGAAATGCTCGTTTCCTATGACCCGGCTTTCGCTATGATGTCCGAATGGTATAAACAGCTGTTCGGTGAAAGCGAAGGCAAGGACAATAAAGGCATCTTCCCGGCATCTGTTGTCTTCTCAACGGATTTACATTCTATGGGGCAGTTCATTCAGGACGGTTCCCGCGTGATGTTCGAGACTGTTGTCGATATCAAAACTCCTAAGAAAGATTTCTATCTGGAAAAGGACGAAGCAAACCTCGACGGTCTGAATTTCCTCTGTGACCAGAATATGTCTGTTGTCAACCGCAAGGCTTTTGAAGGCACTATCCTTGCACATACCGAAGGCGGTGTTCCTAACATGATTCTTGAACTGGAAGATACCAGCGAATTCAGCCTTGGCTATCTTATCTACTTCTTTGAAAAGGCTTGTGCTGTTTCCGGCTATGTTCTCGGCGTGAACCCGTTCAACCAGCCCGGCGTGGAAAGCTACAAATCCAATATGTTCGCACTGCTCGGCAAGCCTGGCTATGAAGGCGCAAAAGCTGAACTCGAAAAGAAGCTCGGCTATTAATAAAAATTTACTATAAAGGAGATTTTACACATGATTCAGATTATTACTGGCAGAAAAGGTACTGGCAAGACCAAAAACCTCATCGACAAAATCAATACAGCTGTTGCTGAAACAAACGGCTGCCTCGTCTGCATCGAAAAAGGTGAAACCCTCAGACGCTCTATCAGCTATAAAGTTCGCTGGGTCGGCGTGGAACAGTTCGATATTGCAGGCTATGACAACTTCTACGGCTTTATCGCCGGAATGCTCGCCGGAAACTACGATATTAAAGAAATCTTCGTTGACGGCATCCTGAAAATCGGCGGTGCTGACTTCGACGCGCTTGGCGCAATGTTCGCGAAAATCGATGCACTCACCGGTAAAGAAACTATCGTAACTTTCACCGTTTCTGCCGATAATTCCGAACTTCCGGAATCTGTGACAAAATATCTCTGATTTTCCGGAAAATAATTTCTGAAAAAAACCTTGACAAGCAGACGGGAATCTGCTATAATAAAATCTGTAGTGCTTTTATGCTTTTACAGAACGGAGAATGAAATTTATGCTGATGAACATCAAGAATATTCTCAATATTCCCGGAACTTCGCAGGAGTTCGATTTCTCCGTCCCGGAAGAACAACTGGAATTTGTCAGAGGCTATGTCTTTGATACTCCCGTACAGGTGAAGGGCGATATCGTCAATCACGCCGGAGCTGTTGTTCTCAGACTGCATATCGAATTCTCTCTGCTTGTCACCTGTGACAGATGCCTGAAAGAATCTGTTCAGGCGTTTTCCTACGATACCGAGCATCTGGTTGTCAGATTCCTCAACGACGAGGAAAACGAGGAGAATTATGTCGTTGCAAAGGCTGAAAGCATCGATATTGCTGAAATTGCTGTTGCTGATTTGCTTCTGGAACTGCCGTCTAAAATGCTCTGCAAAGAGGACTGCAAGGGTTTATGCCCTGTGTGCGGCTGTGACAGAAATATGACAGACTGCAACTGCATCACCAGAATAGAATTTGAATAACTAAGAGAAAGGGGTTAAGAATCATGGCTGTACCGAAGAGAAAAACTTCCAAAGCAAGAAAAAATAAGAGACGCAGTGCTGTCTGGAAGCTCGAAGCTCCGGCAATGAGCAAATGCGACCATTGCGGCGAACTGAAAGCTCCTCATAAGGTTTGCAAAAACTGCGGTTATTACAAGGGCGTTGAAGTTCTGAAAATTGATGTAATGTAATTTCTTTACATGCAAAGTCACGGCGGAGAGAGGAAATATCTTCTCTCCGCTGTTTTTATTATCCTGAAAGGGGTATGCTATGAATGAAAAACCACAGTCCGGGGAAATCCGGTTTCAGGCGAAATTTAAAATCTTGTTTTCAGTATTTTGTTTACTGTGTATAATTTTATGCATTGTGCTGGCTGTCTGGACAACGGAGAAAATATTTTGCTGGGTGTTGTTTTCAGGCTGCTGTCTGGTGTTCGGCTATGTTATCATTACGTTCTGGCGGTATCACTTTTCTTATGACAGCAGTACAGATATGTTTTCTTATCGCAAAGACGTTCAGAAAGAAATCCGGTTTCCGGTTTCGGCTGTTACAGAAATTTATACCAGACAGGAAGAAAGATATGTCAAAGGCGGTCGGACTGTCTATGATATACTCTGCATCCAAACCGAAGAACAACAGCTTGAAATCATTTATCACAGTGACCTTGAATTCTATGCCAATACACTGGATATAGAAAAACTGACTGCTTATATCAGTCAGAAAAATCTGTAACATTTCCGGAATATCCGGCACTAACTTAGTAAATCAGCACAAAGGGCGTGAAAATCATGAATATTATCAAATACCCGTCAGAGGAAAGAGTCAATGAGGGAATCCGTCTGGATGAACCTATGCTTGCGGCAATTTCATTTGACGGAGAAACAGCAATCGTTTCACAGGTGGAAGATAGCTTTGAACATCATATTATGTTAGCACAAGCCGGATATAGTCAGCTTGATATTGATAAATTTTTCCGGATTGTTTTTGACCGTACAGAAGCAAACTGGACTTTTGTTTGTCCTTCTAATTATAAAAATATTCAGTTTAAAGATTACAGAATCAGGGCATTCTATAAAGACGGCTATGCGGCAATTTCTGATTTTTTACAGGAAATCGGCTATCTTATTGAAATTAAAATTCCGGGCAGATACAGCCGGCATTTAAAAATGATAACAGACGAATCTGCAACATTATGATTCATATTTGAAAGGAGCGTTTATTATGGCAGAAATTACAGTATTAGGTTCAGGCGCATTCGGACTGGCTCTGGCAGTTATGTGCCGTAACTGCGGTCATGATGTCACTGTATGGTCTAAGTTTGAAGAAGAAATCAACGAAATCAAAACTACTGGGGAACTCTCCAGTAAACTCCCCGGCGTGAAGATTCCCTCCGATATTCTTCTGACAACTGATATTTCCAGCGTCGCCGGAAAAGATGCCGTTCTGATTGGCATTCCCACTTCTTTCCTGCGCGGTGTCGTTCAGGAAGCCGCACCCTATTTTACTGAAAATACCGTTATCGTCAATACTTCCAAAGGTCTCGAAGCCGGAACTTATAAGCGCATGAGTGAAGTCATTCACGAAGAAGTTCCCAATAATCCCGTTGTCGTCCTGACAGGTCCTTCCCATGCCGAAGAACTTTCCAGAGGTATTCCCACTACTGTCACAGTCGCCAGTCAGGAAGTCAAATATGCTGAATATATTCAGGATTTGTTTACCTGTGGTTCTCTCCGGCTTTACGTCAATATTGACGTTATCGGCTGTGAACTCGGCGGCTCTATGAAAAATATTATTGCACTCGCCGCCGGAATCAGCGACGGTTTAGGATTCGGAGACAATACCAAAGCCGCCCTCATGACCCGCGGTATTCATGAAATTACTTGCCTCGGTCTGGAATGCGGCGCGGAACTCGATACCTTTTCCGGTCTGAGCGGTCTGGGCGATTTGATTGTTACCTGTACCAGTATGCACAGCAGAAACCGCCGCGCTGGTATCTTAATCGGACAGGGCGTTTCTCCCGAAGATGCTGTAAAACAGGTCGGCACGGTAGAAGGCTATTACTGCTGCGAAGCCGCTTACGGATTGGCAAAGAAACTCGGCGTTCCTATGCCTATCAATGAAGAATTATATCATCTGCTTTACGAAAACGGCGATGTCCGCGAATCTATGAAAAAACTTATGGGCAGACCTAACCGTCATGAATGTGAACACTATATGACCGCGGAACAGCTTGCCAAACTCGGACAGGCATAAAAGAGGTAATTATGAACTTATTCTCACAGATAGAAAATTTTATTCCTGAAACCAGTCAGGAAGCATCCGCAAAACAGGAATTATTAAAATTAATCCAGAAATATGATAAAGAAATATTATCCAGAGAGTGCGAAGCCGGACATATTACATGTTCCGGCTTGGTGCTTTCTCCGGATTTGAAAAAAACTCTTATGGCATATCATCTGATTTATCAGTCTGTCGGCTGGCTCGGCGGTCATGCCGACGGTGAGGAAGATTTATCCGGCGTGGCTCTCCGGGAAGTGCAGGAGGAAACTTCCGTTCAGAAAGTGTATTTCTTATCCAAAAAGATTCTTTCCATTGATATTCTGCCCGTCCCGGCTCACGAAAAACACGGGAAACATGTTCCCGAACATCTGCATTATAACGTCACTTACGGCTTTCTCGCACCGGAAAAGCAGGATATCGCTGATAAGCCTGACGAAAATAAAAACGTCCGCTGGATTGAAATCGATAAAATTCCGGAACTCTGCACAGAAGCCCATATGATTCCCATCTATCAGAAAATTATCGCAAGAATGCAGAATCTTACCATCCGGAAAAAAGAAATTCCCGAACGCATGAAACAGCCCCTTTTGGACTGGTATCCCGAACATCACCGGGATTTGCCGTGGCGAAAAGACCGGAATCCCTATCATGTCTGGATTTCGGAAATCATGCTTCAGCAGACGCGCGTCGAAGCTGTCAAAAATTATTATCAGAGATTTCTGGAAACTCTCCCGGATGTCAAGGCTCTCGCAGACTGCCCCGAAGACAAGCTTCTGAAATTATGGGAAGGCTTAGGCTATTATAACCGCGTCCGGAATATGCAGAAAGCCGCGCAGACTGTCATGCAGGACTATTCCGGAACGTTCCCGGAAGATTACGATAAAATCCGTTCCCTGTCCGGTATCGGGGACTATACCGCCGGTGCTGTCTGCTCTATCTGCTGGAATCTGCCCACGCCTGCCGTTGACGGAAATGTTCTCCGGGTTCTGGCAAGGCTCGAAGAAGATTTCCGCAATATTCTGGATAATGATGTCAAAAAAGATTTTACCGAACAGCTTTCAAAAATCTATGATACTCAAAACGCCGGAACGCTGACACAAGTCCTCATGGAACTCGGCGCGACAGTCTGCATCCCGAACGGTGCGCCGAAATGTGAAGTCTGTCCCGTGCATGAAATCTGTATGGCATATCAGAATCATAGCTATGATGTTCTTCCCGTTCGGGGGAAAAAACAAAAACGCAGAACGGAACAGAAAACTGTCTTCGTTCTGCAATATGAAGATAAAATCGCCGTCCGGAAACGCCCTGCCAAAGGTCTGCTCGCGTCCCTCTGGGAACTCCCGAACGCCGAAACCTTCCTCACGCCGGAGGAATGCGTGAAACAGGCGGAAATCTGGAACATTCACCCCAGAGAACTGCTCAAAATCAATCAGAGAAAACATGTGTTCACTCATATCACATGGGAAATGCAGGGCGTTTTTCTGCAATGCGGACGGCAGAATTCTGATTTCGTCTGGGCAAATCCCGAAGAACTCGAAACTCTCTATTCTCTGCCAACAGCGTTCCGGTGCATCCTATCGGAGTAACTCCTGACGAAGATATAATAATAATTTCTTCTCCCGGCGTGATACCTGCACCTGTGTCATACCAAGCTTTTCGGCAGTCTTTACCTGCGTCATATTGTGATAATACCGTAATTCCAGCAATAATCTGTCTTTCGGTTCCAGCAGATTCATCACCTGATGCAGTGCCAGACTGTCACTGATTTTCTCATCAGGCGATTCGACTGCAATGTCTATCTGTCCTTCTTCATCATCGGAAGAAGTCAGCGATACTGCCGGACTGACGGCACATAATGCCATGGAAACTTCTTCCGGTGTTGTGCCTGTCTTTTCTGCCAGAACGCTTAGAGGCGGGTCAATTCCGGATTCTTTCAGGGATGCTTCCCGAATCTGCTGGACTTTCATGGCGAGTTCGCGCAGTCCTCTGGAAACATGCACCGTTCCGGATTCCCGGAATAACCGCCTGATTTCTCCCAGAATTACCGGAACGGCATAGGTCGAGAACTGTACGCCCCGTTCTGTATCAAAGGCATTCGCCGCCTTGACAAGTCCTTCACATCCGGCAGAATATAAATCTTCATAGGCAATGCCCCTGTTCCGGAAACGGTTCGCACATAAATGCACCAGTCCGAGATTGTCTTCCGGGCGAGGGCGGTCAGTCTTCCTGTTCTGCATGAATCTGACCGAGCCTCCGCCGCATAGTCAAAGTTGTGCCGTTTCCGGCAGAACTTCTGACATACAGGCTGTCTGTAAATTCCTGCATAATGGCGAATCCCAGTCCGGCGCGTTCTTCTTCCGGTGCGGTCGTGTAAAGGGGTGTCATTGCCTGTTCAATATCCGGAATGCCGCAGCCTTTGTCGCTTACCCGTATGTAGAGAATGCGGTCGGGCAGCATTCTCAGACAAATCGCCACTTCTCCGGAACAGTTCCGGTAGCCGTGTACAATCGCATTTGTAACCGCTTCTGAAATTACGGTTCTCAAATCGGCGAGTTCCTGCGCGGTCGGGTCTGCCGGAATCAGAAACGCCGACAATGCCGCTCTCGCTAAAGATTCGTTCGTCGATACGGCAGGGAATGTACATTTGAATTCGTTTGTAATCTTCATGATGCAACCTCCTCAGGACTTGCGGAATTAGTAATCTGTGCAAGGCGTTCCATGCCTGCCAGCCGAAGCACCCGGCTGATATACGGGGACGGTTTCTGGAGAATGATTTCTCCACCCAGCGGCTGGAGAATTTTATATCTCCCCATAATCAGACCGATTCCGGAACTGTCCATGAATGTCACCTGATGAAAATCCAGAATCAGCGTCCGGGGCATGTGGGCGTAAAGGGCGGCATCAATCTCAGCCCGGAGCATGACGCTGCTGTGATGGTCAATCTCGCCTTCCAGCAGGACAAGCAGCTGTGATTTGCCTGTGTCATAATGAATCTGCATAGTGAAAAATCCTTTCTTTCGTTTTCTCTCTGTGTAGTCTATTATAGCATAACTGCCATGTCGGATTCTGCCGAAATGCAGGAACAGAAAAAATTTATCAGAATTTTATTTCCGGGTTTTTCCGGTCTGCTTGACAAATACTGCAAATTGTGCTATACTAAGCATATCCGGGCGTTATGGTATAATTTTCATGGTGCAGGGCATACTCTTTCTGAAAGGAAGTGTGTGCATGTATCAGAATAACTTAGGCGAATACCATCCCCCGGAAGAACAGGCTCCGGAAGAAAAATCCGAAGAGGAAAAACAGATGCAGGAAAATGAAGTCATTGAAGATACCGGCAGTATCCGCCCGGCAAATGCAAAGCACCTGATTCACTGCCTGACAATTATCGGACAGGTGGAAGGGCATTTCGAGCTTTCTTCGCAGAATAAGACAACCAAATATGAGCATATCATTCCGGCTCTGGTCGCTATCGAACAGGACAGAAGCATCGAAGGTCTGCTGATTCTGCTGAATACCGTCGGCGGTGATGTCGAAGCCGGACTCGCTATCGCGGAACTTATCGCCGGAATGCAGACTCCTACCGTTTCTTTAGTTGTCGGCGGAGGGCATTCTATCGGCGTTCCGCTCTCGGTCAGTGCCAAAAAATCCTATATTGTGCCGTCTGCTTCCATGACGATTCACCCCGTCCGCATGAACGGCATGATGCTCGGCGTTCCGCAGAGTTTCGACTATATCGCGAAGATTCAGGACAGAATCATCAGCTTTGTCACGCGCAACAGCCGCATTCCTGAAGACCGCTTCCGCGAACTCATGACCAATACCAAAGAACTCGCAACGGATGTCGGCACAGTCATTTCCGGCGCACAGGCGGTCGAAATGGGGCTGATTGACCAGACCGGAAGCCTCAGTGATGCCATTTCCGCTTTATATGACTTAATCGAAACTACACCTGTCCGCTATCCGGACTAATCAGAGAAAGGCACGTTCTATAGTGCCTATACATACAGGTATCAATATATTTTATATATAAATAATAAGGATAAAAGGAGACTACATATCATGTCAATTCTGGATTCAATTTTAATGGGAATCATTCAGGGACTTACGGAGTTCCTGCCGGTGTCAAGTTCCGGACATTTAATGCTGTATTCGCATATTTTCGGAGATGCCGGAAATGAGAATAATTTTCTGTTCTCGGCATTTCTGCATCTGGGAACACTGCTTGCTGTCGGAATCGCGTTCAAAGATACCGTGGCGGCACTGTTTAAAGAATGTCTCGCTATGCTCAAAGATTTATTCACCGGAAAATTATTTAAAGCCGGGCTTGGCAATCCTGAACGCCGCATGATTTATATGATGATAATTTCTCTTGTCGTGCTGGTGCCGTTCTACTTCATCCGCGATTTTATCGAGGGTGTTGCTGCGAAATATATGATTGCACTCGGCTGTTTCTTCCTGTATACAAGCTTTATCCTGTTCATGTCGGATAAGTGCAAGGACGGCAGCAAAACCCCTGCCACAATGACATGGAAAGAAGCCCTGATTATCGGCTTATTTCAGGCAGTTGCCCTTCTGCCGGGCGTTTCCCGGAGCGGTTCGACTATCTGCGGTGCGCTGTTCGTCGGAACAGACCGCGATACTGCCGTGAAATATTCCTTCATGCTCGGCATTCCGACTATCTTAGCCGGCTGTCTGGTCGAAATCAAAGACGCTGTGGACGCCAATGCACTCCCCGTCGGCGATATTCCCGTTTTCATGATTGGCTTTGCGGTTGCTGCTGTCGTCGGAATCGCGGCTATCAAATTAGTAGATTTACTGGTGAAAAATAATAAATTCAAATATTTTGCAGTGTATACATTGATTCTTGGTCTGGGTGTCATCGGTTACGGCATCTTCCAGACAGTCAGATAATTTTCTAAGAAAGGAACACAAGTGGCTGAAACCAAAAAAAAATCCGGTGCCAAATCATCGGAAAAAAAATCCGGCAGCAATGCCAATAAATCTCAGAAAGAACCCCAGAAAAAATCCAAACCGAAAAAATCCTCTATGCCTGCTCTGGAAGAACTTCCCGAAGTTCCCCTCACTAAAGAAGAACAGGAAGAAAAAGAAAAAAAAGAGGTTCCGGCGCGGATTTATTCTGTTTGTCTGTTCGCCGCCGGCATTCTGCTACTGCTGCTGATTCTTATTCAGGGCAGTGCCATGTGGAAAGTCATGCACGAAATGATTAAAGGCTTGTTCGGTGTGACTTCTCTGCTGATTCCTGCCGGACTGTGCTGGACTGCTGTCCAGATTGACAGGCAAAAAGACAAAGACAAGCTCGGAAAACAAATTCGTTTCATCGTCGGCATGATTGTCTTTTTAAGCTGTTTTATTGAAATTATGTTTTTCGGCGGCAGAATCCTGAATTATGATTTCTTCGGTAGTTTCAAGATGCTCCGTGAACAGGGCATCGCATGGCAGGGCAGCGGCATGGTCAGTGCGCTCGCTTATCCGATACAGGCAGTCTTCGGCGAAGTCGGCGCAAAAATTATGATGGTGCTGATGCTGTTCGTCGTTGTGATGCTGATTACAAAAAAATCTCTCTCCGAACTGTTTCAGATGCTCCGCAGACCGTTCCGGGATTTTGCCGATTTTATCCGGGAAGACAGACGCGATTTCCGCCTGATTTCCAGCTATGAACAGGAAGTTTCCGCTCATGCCGAACAGAACGAACAGGAAGCCCTCGCTATCGCCGGACAAAGTACATCCAGAAGACTCCCGGAACAGCAGGAAAATCATTTTCTGATAGATATTCCCGTCAGTGATGACCCCATCCGGAAAGATGAACAGGGTATGAGTGAATTCTTCAATCTTCCGGAAAAAGAAAATAAAATCAAAGTCCGGAAAAAAAATAAAACCAAATCTGCCCCCGAATCCGAAGACGAGGAAAATCAGCAGCTTGAACTCGTGCCTTCCCTCGAAGATTTAATTAACAATGCGGCACAGACTTCCAAAAAACAGCAAAAAGAAGACGAAAAACTGGAATCTATGATTGCTATCGCGGACGAAGCCGCCGAACAGTCTGCAATCGCAGAAGGTCTGGTTTCTTATCAGATGCCCCAGATGGACTTTCTCGAACCCGGAAACAGCCATGCAGATGACCCCAATCTGAAACAGGAACTCTGGAATAATGCCAATCAGCTCTGCGATGTGCTGAAAAGCTTCAATGTCGAAGTCAATATCACTGATATTGCAAGAGGTCCTTCCGTTACCAGATACGAAGTCCAGCCTGCCCCCGGCGTGAAAGTTTCCAAAATTACAAGCCTTTCCGATGATATCGCGCTGAATCTCGCTGCCGAAGGCGTCAGAATCGAAGCTCCTATCCCCGGAAAACCTGCTGTCGGCATTGAAGTCCCCAATTCTCAGAAAGATACCGTTTCCCTCCGGGAACTGCTCGAATCTCCGCAGTTCCGGAACGCGAAAAGCAAATTAACATTCGGTGTCGGAAAAGATATCGCCGGAAATGTTATCATCGGCGATATTGCTAAAATGCCCCATATGATTATTGCAGGGGCTACCGGTTCCGGTAAGTCTGTCTGCACTAATTCGATTATTATGAGCATTCTGTATCATGCGAAACCGGACGAAGTCAAGCTCATTCTGATTGACCCTAAAATCGTAGAATTCCGCGTCTATGACGGCATTCCGCATCTGCTGATTCCTGTCGTGACCGACCCTAAAAAAGCCGCCGGTGCGCTCAACTGGGCTGTGCAGGAAATGCTCAGACGCTATGACGTATTCGCCAAGAATTCTGTCAGAAATCTCGAAGATTTCAACAGAATCTGCGTCGAAAAGCCCGAACTCAATCTCCAGAAAATACCTCAGATTGTTATTTGTATTGATGAGCTTGCCGATTTGATGATGACCGCTTCCAAAGAAGTCGAAGAAGCTATCTGCCGTCTGGCACAGCTCGCCCGTGCTGCCGGGATGCATCTGATTATCGCGACACAGCGTCCGACTACAGATATTATCACTGGTCTGATTAAAGCAAACATTCCCAGCCGAATCGCGCTTTCCGTTATGTCGCAGATTGACTCCAGAATTATTCTCGATACAGGCGGTGCGGAAAAACTGCTCGGTCACGGTGATATGCTCTATCTCCCCAGCGGTCAGCCAAAACCCGTCAGAGTACAGGGCTGCTATGTCTCCACGCAGGAAATCGAAAAAGTAGTAGAATTTATCAAGAGCCAGACCGAAGGCGAATCAGCCGGCTATGATGAACAGATTATTCAGGCAGTCGACCAGATGGCTGTCACAGGCGATAAGAAAAAAGGCGGTGCTTCTGAAGAACCTGTTCCTTCCGGTGATGCTGACCTTATCGAACAGGCAATTGAAGTCGTGGTGGCTGCCGGACAGGCTTCTACCAGCAACCTCCAGAGAAGATTAAGGCTCGGCTATGCAAGAGCCGCCAGAATTATGGACGAACTCGAAGAAAAAGGCATTATAGGACCTTACGAAGGCGCAAAGCCCAGAAAAGTCCTCATGTCAAGAATGGAACTCGAACAGAGAAAAATGCACCGGAAAGGAGAATGAACACATGGCCGGAAAAAAACAGAAAACGATTCCCGAAACACCTCAGGAAACTACAAAAAATAAATTCATCTATACAATTCTCGTCACGATTCTGACGATTATCGCACTCATCAGCGGAAAATACAGCACAGACCATCCGCAGACCAATGCCCCGAATCAGAATATTACCGTTTCTGATGCCGAGTTTCAGGTGCATGTCATTGATGTTGGTCAGGGTGACAGCATTCTGGTTTCCGCAGACGGTCAGACTCTTCTGATTGATGCCGCCGAATCCAGTGCCGCCAGTAAAATTGTCAGCTATCTGAATGCACAGGGCATTACAGAACTCGACTGTGCCGCCGCTACTCATATGCATGCCGACCATATCGGCGGTTTCCCGAAAGTGTTCGCTTCCGTCAAGCCGAAAGCTATGATTGAACCCGTCTTTCAGGATTCCCTGATTCCGACAACCAAAACTTATGAAAAATATCTCGACGCTGTCGAAGCTACCGGCGCAGAATACAAAGCCCTCAAAACAGGAGATGCCTTTCAGCTCGGCGGCGCACAGGTGACCGTACTCGGTCCCGTTTCGGAACATGCTTCTTCTCTCAATAACAGTTCTCTGGTTCTGAGAATCCAGTATGATGATATCGTCTGCATTTTCACCGGAGATATGGAAACTCCCGAAGAAAAAACTGTCCTCTCAACTGTGGATAACTCCCAGCTGAAAGCGACTTTCCTCAAAGCCGGACATCACGGAAGCGATACTTCTTCCGGTACGGCGTTCCTGGAACAGGTACAGCCGGAATATGTCGCCATCTCGTGCGGCGTGGATAATAAATACGGTCATCCGGCAGAAAGTACACTCGAACATCTCAAAGCTTATACAGATAAAATTTTCATCACGGCACAGCAGGGCGATGTTGTTTTCTTGTATGACAAAGATACTAAATCCTGCAACGTGATTACAAGCGGCAAGGAGTAAGATTTTTATGATTTATACAATTGACCGTTTCGAGGGGGATTTCGCCGTGCTTGAACATGACGGCGGATTTACAGATTTCCTCCGGGACAAGCTTCCCCCGGATGCTCACGAAGGTGATTTGCTCGAATGGCATGACGACGGCTGGCACATTCTCCGCGAAGATACCGATTCCAGAAGACAGGCTCTCGCAGAACGCCGCCGCAGACTGCTGGAGGGAAATCAGTCATGAAAATTCTCATCATCGGCGGCGGTGCGGCAGGCTGTTACTGTGCCGTTCATGCCGCGGCACTCGGTCATGAAGTCTGCATTATCGAAAAAAATCCCGGTATCGGCAAAAAACTCCGCATTACAGGCAAAGGCAGATGCAATCTGACAAACAACTGTGACAAAGAAACTCTCATGAAAAATATCGTCCGCAACGGCAGATTTCTCTATAGTGCTTTCGCGGCGTGTTCTCCCCAGAATGTCATGGATTATTTTGAAAGCCTCGGTGTTTCGCTCAAAACCGAACGCGGAAACAGAGTATTCCCCGTCAGCGACCAGGCAGCTGAAATCGTCGGAACTTTACACCAGGAATTACAGCGTCAGCATGTCAGAATCATTCATGACAGGGCTGAATCCCTTATCATCGAAAATCAGGTCTGTACCGGCGTGAAATGTCAGAAACAGACTTACTCCGGAGACAGAGTGCTGTTAGCAGTCGGCGGTGCGACTTACCCCGGAACAGGTTCCGAAGGTGACGGCTATGCCATCGCACAGAAAGCCGGACACACTGTTACAGAATTGAAGCCTTCTCTCGTTCCGCTCGAAACGCTCGAACGCGACTGCGCCGAAATGATGGGCATTTCCCTCAAAAATGTAAAGCTGACACTCCGGCAGAAGCAAAAAATTCTCTATGAAGAACAGGGCGAAATGCTGTTTACACATTTCGGAATTTCAGGGCCTCTTGTGCTGAGTGCTTCCGCGCATCTTCCGGAACAAGCTTCCGGCTGTACCGTGCATATCGACCTGAAACCCGCACTCACGCCCGAACAGCTCGACAAGCGTCTGCAAAGAGAAATTGCCGGAATCCCCAATCAGCAGGTGACAAGCCTCTGCCGGAAACTCGTCCCGGCAAATATGGTTTCCCCTCTGCTCGGCAGATGCGGACTTTCGCCTTATCTGAAAAATCACAGTCTGACAAAGCCCCAGAGAATACGCCTGTGTGAAGAACTCAAGAATTTTGCATTCACAGTCAGAAACACCAGACCAATGGAAGAAGGCATCATCACGCGCGGCGGCGTTTCCTGTCAGGAAGTCAACCCCAAAACTATGGAATCCAGACTGATTCAGAACCTGTTCTTTGCCGGGGAAATTCTGGATGTGGATGCTTATACCGGCGGTTTCAATTTGCAGATAGCATGGGCAACCGGCTATCTGGCGGCAATGCATTTTGAATAATATTTTTTATTTTAATAAAGGAGTATGATTTTTTATGAAAACAGTCAATATTGCCATTGATGGTCCCAGCGGTGCCGGAAAAAGCAGCATTTCAAAGGCGGCTGCTAAGGAACTAGGCTTTATTCATGTCGATACCGGGGCTATGTACCGCGCTATCGGTCTGTATGCCCTCCGGAATGACTGCACTGAACCCGAACAGATTGTGCAGCAGCTTGAAAAAATTCATATCGAACTGAAATTTATCGGCGGTGTACAGCGCGTTATGCTCTGCGATGAGGATGTGACAGACTATATCCGCAGTCCCGAAGTTTCCATGGCGGCTTCCAAAGTTTCTGCTGTGCCGGAAGTCCGGAAACATCTGCTTGATTTGCAGAAAAAAATCGCCTCGGAAAATAATATCATCATGGACGGCAGAGATATCGGCACGGTTGTGCTTCCTCATGCGGATTTGAAAATTTTTCTGACTGCTTCCGCCGAAGAACGCGCTTCCAGACGCTATCTCGAACTACGCGAAAAACCCGGATGTCCAAGCTATGAAGAAATTCTCCGTGACATTCAGCAGAGAGATGACAACGACATGAACCGCGAAACTGCACCGCTCCGGCAGGCAGAAGATGCCGTTCTGGTTGATTCTTCCAATATGGGCTTTCATGAGGTTGTTGAACATATCACAGCATTAATCAAAGAAACACTGGACTGAGGAAATTTTGTCATGGTATATACATTTGTAATGCTGCTCGTGCGGCTGGCGATGCATATCTGGTATCATTTGAAATTTGAAGGCAGAAAAAATATTCAGAAAGGCAAGGCTTATATTTTTGTGTCCAATCACAGAAGCTATCTTGACCCGGTTCTGGTTGCGCTTTCCGGCTACGGAAGATTCGGCTTTATGGCGAAAAAAGAACTGTTCGAGGGAAACAAAGCCTTTGCCGCACTGATTAAATGGCTCGGCGCATTCCCGGTAGAACGCGGCTCCGGTGATATGGCTGTGATTGAAACTTCTGCCGACTGCATCCGGAACGGAAAAAATCTGCTTATCTTTCCTGAAGGCACCAGAAGCAAGGACGGACGCGTCGGAAAAGGAAAATCCGGTGTCGCACTGGTTGCCGCAAAAGTTCACGCTGATATCATTCCCATCGGTATCAACTTCGAGGGCGAAAAACTGCATTTCCGCAGTAAAATTGTCGTCAAAATCGGCGAACCTATTCCGGCAGACAGTCTGCCTTCTACCGAAAATCTGACAGAAAGAGAACTGCTTAAAACTCTCCGAACCGAGATTATGCCGCCGATTATGGACGGCATCCGCGCACTGGTGGACGAGCCGGCACTCCCGGAAAAAACAAAAGCATAAAAATACTGCCGTGCTGAAAATTTCAGTACGGCAGTATTCAGGTCATGGGGTTTCGGGTTCCGGCATGACATCAGGGGCAGCCTGATAGACTTCACTTGCCGGTACGGCTTCGGGCAGCTGTTCTTCGTCGCCGTCTATGATAATCGGCGCAGTTTCCGGCGCGTCAACGAATTCTGCATTTTCGTCATATGCTGTCGCCGCAGGCTCGACCAGACGGGCTTCATTCGGCTGTGCTTCCGGTGTCCGGGAAGCGGCTGCTTCTTCTCCGCCGCAGGCAGTCAGCCCAAGTGCCAGCACCGGAAGAAAAATCAGCATCAGAATCGCTTTTGCTTTCATAAAAAAATTCCTTTCCTGTGAATCTTTTGTCTTCCTGTCTATTATAACATAAATCTGTCAGAATTACAAGAAGTTTCCCGGAAAAATTTAAAATTTTGATTCAGGCTTGACAAATCCTGAAAAGTGTGCTATAATAAATTATGATTTCAATTTTTTTCAGGTGAAAGAAAGAAGGCGGTTTTCATGAAAATCAAGGTTGCGGAATCCGCCGGATTCTGTTTCGGTGTCAGCCGTGCCGTCGATTTGGTCAACAAGGCACTGGAACAGCACAAGCCTGTCGCAACATTGGGACCTATTATTCATAATACAGATGTCGTCAATGATATGAATCGGCGTGGTGCAAGAATTATTCAGGATGTCA
>DGUB01000066.1 GCA_002393815.1 Ruminococcus sp. UBA4321
ACGGTCTGACAAGAACTTTGATTCATAATATGGTTGAAGGTGTTGTCAATGGCTACAGCAAGACCCTCGAAATCGATGGTGTCGGCTACCGTGCTGCAAAGCAGGGTAAGAATCTGGTGATGAACCTGGGATTTTCCCATCAGGTAATTGTTCCAGAAACTGACGATATTTCTATCGAAGTTCCGCAGCCCAACCAGATTATTATCAAGGGCATTGACAAGCAGAAAGTCGGTCAGTTCGCTGCTGAAGTCCGTGAAAAGAGACTGCCTGAACCTTATAAGGGTAAGGGTATCCACTACCTCGGCGAACGCATCATCCGCAAGGAAGGCAAGGCCGGTAAGGGCAAGAAGTAAACAGAAAGGAGTAAACGGCTATGATTAAAAAATATGACAGCAAAAAAGCTCGTCTCAAGAGACACGCCCGTGTCCGCAACAAGATTTCCGGAACTCCTGAAGTTCCACGTCTGTGTGTATTCCGCAGCGCAAAGCATATCTATGCGCAGGTGATTGATGACATCAACGGTGTTACACTTGCAAGTGCATCCAGCCTGGCAAAAGATTTCGGCGAAAACGGCGGCAATATTGAAGGTGCTAAGAAAGTCGGCGAACTGGTAGCAAAGGCTGCTGCTGACAAGGGCATTAAGGACGTTGTATTCGACAGAGGCGGCTATCTCTATCACGGCAGAGTACAGGCTCTCGCAGAAGCTGCCCGTGAAAACGGTCTGAATTTCTAATCAAGAGGAGGGAACAAGATTGGCTAATTTTGAGGCAAAGGATACAGAATATCTCGAAAAAGTTGTGCATATCAACCGTGTATCCAAAACCGTAAAGGGCGGACGTATCATGAAGTTCTCTGCTCTGGTAGTTGTCGGTGACGGCAACGGCACAGTCGGCTTCGGTATGGGCAAATCCAGCGAAGTGCCGGACGCTATCCGCAAGGGTATTGAAGATGCCAAGAAAAATATGGTAAAGGTTCCGCTGAAGGGCACAACCATTCCGCACGAAATTGTCGGCAAGTTTGGCGCAGGCGAAGTGCTGATGCGTCCGGCTGCTCCTGGTACTGGTGTTATCGCAGGCGGTCCTGTCCGTGCAGTCATCGAAGTGGCTGGCATCAAGGACATCAGAACCAAGTCCCTGCGTTCCAATAATCCCTGCAATGTTGTTCGTGCAACTATCGCAGGTCTGACAGGCTGCGCCACAGCAGAAGAAGTAGCTGCAAAACGTGGAAAGACAGTAAAAGAAATCTTAGGCTAAGGAGGGGCATATTTATGAAAAAGATTACACTCGTAAAGAGCCTCATCGGCTGCCAGAAAGACCAGATTGCCACAGCAAAGGCTCTGGGTCTGAAGAAAATCGGCGATGTAACAACTCAGCCGGACAATCCCTGCACAGCAGGTAAGATTCACAAAATTATTCATCTGATTAAAGTAGAAGAAGCGTAAGCGGGAAGGAGCAAGCACTATGCAAATTCATGAACTCGTACCGGCTCCGGATTCCAACAAGCCTGTCAAGCGTGTCGGACGTGGACACGGTTCCGGCAACGGCAAGACCGCAGGCAAGGGACACAAGGGTCAGAAAGCCCGTTCCGGCGGCGGTGTCAGAATCGGTTTTGAAGGCGGTCAGATGCCGCTTGCAAGAAGAATTCCGAAAAGAGGATTCAATAATATCTTTGCAAAAACTTATGCAACTGTCAATGTCAGCGACCTGAACAAATTCACAGAAGGTACTGTTGTTGACACAGAACTGCTGGTAGCAAGCGGACTTGTGAAGAAAGTTTGCGACGGCATAAAAATTCTGGGCGATGGAGAACTGAATGTGAAGCTGACAGTTAAGGCAGCAAAGTTCACAAAATCTGCGTCTGAGAAGATTGAAAAGGCAGGCGGGAAAGCCGAGGTGATCTGACTTGTTTCAGACACTGAAAAATGCCTGGAGTGTACCGGAAATCCGTAAAAAGTTTATCTATACACTCATCATGATTATTATTTTCCGCATCGGCGGTGCGATTACAGTTCCGTTCCTGTCACTGTCAGCAGTACAGGAATGGATGAATACCAACGCCACGGACGGCAATTTTCTGGAGTATCTGAATATTCTGACCGGTGGTCAATTATCAAAAGCGACTGTATTTTCACTGTCAATTACACCCTATATCAACTCGTCTATTATTATACAGCTTCTGACCTATGCGCTGCCACCTCTTGAACGATTACAGGAGGAAGGCGAAGAAGGCAGGAAGGTACTGAACAAAATTACTGCTTATGTAGCCCTGCTCCTGGCAGTTTTCATGTCTGTTGCATATTATCTGACACTGCGCAACAGCGCACAGGCCGTACAGTATACTTCCGGTGCATATGGCTGGTTTGCAGCAATTGTAATTGTTGCATGTTTCACAGCCGGTGCAAGCTTTGTTGTCTGGATGGGCAACAGAATCAATGACAAGGGCATCGGCAACGGCATTTCTATTCTGCTGTTTGCCGGCATCGTGGCAAGATTCCCCACTGACTTAGGTACACTGTGGGCATTGTTCCAGATGGACAAGGCAAAGTATTTCTTTGTTGATATTGCAATCCTGCTGCTGTTTGCGGCAATGATTATTTTTATTGTCTTTATGAACGAAGCTGAACGCCGGATTCCGATTCAGTATGCGAAGCGTGTCGTTGGCAGAAAACAGTACGGCGGTCAGAACACACATATTCCGGTGAAAGTCTGCATGAGCGGCGTTATGCCGATTATCTTTGCAATGTCTTTCATGTCCCTGCCAAGTACCATCAGCCTGTTCATCAAGCCGATTGAAGCGGCTGAACTGGAAACGGCAACCGGCGGACAGAAATTCTATTATCATTTTATCGAATTTT
>DGUB01000065.1 GCA_002393815.1 Ruminococcus sp. UBA4321
ACGGTCTGACAAGAACTTTGATTCACAACATGGTCGAAGGCGTTGTCAACGGCTACAGCAAGACTCTGGAAATCGACGGTGTCGGCTACCGTGCTGCAAAGCAGGGCAAGAACCTCGTCATGAACTTAGGCTTCTCTCATCAGGTTATCGTTCCGGAAACTGACGAAATTTCCATCGAAGTTCCGCAGCCGAACCAGATTATCATCAAGGGTATCGACAAGCAGAAAGTCGGTCAGTTCGCTGCTGAAGTCCGCGAAAAGAGACTGCCTGAACCTTACAAGGGCAAGGGCATCCACTACCTCGGCGAGCGCATCATCCGCAAGGAAGGCAAGGCCGGTAAGGGCAAGAAGTAAACAGAAAGGAGTAAACGGTTATGATTAAAAAGTATGACAGCAACAAAGCTCGTCTCAAGAGACACGCCCGTGTCCGCAACAAGATTTCCGGAACTCCTGAAGTTCCGCGTCTGTGCGTATTCCGCAGCGCAAAGCATATCTATGCGCAGGTGATTGACGATGTCAACGGCGTGACACTCGCAAGCGCATCCAGCCTGGCAAAGGATTTCGGCGAAAACGGCGGCAATATCGAAGGTGCCAAGAAGGTCGGCGAACTGGTCGCAAAGGCTGCTGCTGACAAGGGCATCAAGGACGTTGTATTCGACAGAGGCGGCTATCTCTATCATGGCAGAGTACAGGCTCTGGCAGAAGCTGCCCGTGAAAACGGTCTGAATTTCTAATCAAGAGGAGGGAACACGATTGGCTAATTTTGAGGCAAAGGATACAGAATATCTCGAAAAAGTCGTGCATATCAACCGCGTATCCAAAACCGTAAAGGGCGGACGCATCATGAAGTTTTCTGCTCTTGTAGTTGTCGGCGACGGCAACGGCACAGTCGGATTCGGCATGGGTAAATCCAGCGAAGTTCCGGACGCTATCCGCAAGGGTATCGAAGATGCCAAGAAGAATATGGTAAAGGTTCCGCTGAAAGGCACCACCATTCCGCACGAAATTGTCGGCAAGTTCGGCGCAGGCGAAGTCCTCATGCGTCCGGCTGCCCCCGGTACCGGCGTTATCGCAGGCGGTCCTGTCCGTGCAGTCATCGAAGTGGCTGGCATCAAGGACATCAGAACCAAGTCCCTGCGTTCCAATAATCCCTGCAATGTGGTAAGAGCTACCATTGCAGGTCTGACAGGCTGCACCACAGCAGAAGAAGTTGCTGCAAAGCGCGGCAAGACCGTCAAGGAAATCTTAGGCTAAGGAGGGGCATATTTATGAAGAAAATCACACTCGTAAAGAGCCTCATCGGCTGCCAGAAAGACCAGATTGCCACAGCTAAGGCTCTGGGTCTGAAAAAAATCGGCGATGTAACGACTCAGCCGGACAATCCCTGCACAGCAGGCAAAATTCACAAGATTATTCATCTGATTAAAGTAGAAGAAGCGTAAGCGGGAAGGAGCAAGCACTATGCAAATTCATGAACTCGTACCGGCTCCGGATTCCAACAAGCCTGTCAAGCGTGTCGGACGCGGACACGGTTCCGGCAACGGCAAGACCGCAGGCAAGGGACACAAGGGTCAGAAAGCCCGTTCCGGCGGCGGTGTCAGAATCGGTTTTGAAGGCGGTCAGATGCCGCTTGCAAGAAGAATTCCGAAAAGAGGATTCAACAATATCTTTGCAAAAACTTATGCAACTGTCAATGTCAGCGACCTGAACAAATTCACAGAAGGTACTGTTGTTGACACAGAACTGCTTGTCGCAAGCGGTCTTATCAAGAAAGTTGGCGACGGCGTAAAAATTCTGGGCGATGGAGAACTGAATGTGAAGCTGACAGTCAAGGCAGCAAAGTTCACAAAATCTGCGTCTGAGAAGATTGAAAAGGCAGGCGGGAAAGCCGAGGTGATCTGACTTGTTTCAGACACTGAAAAATGCCTGGAGTGTACCGGAAATCCGTAAAAAGTTTATCTATACACTCATCATGATTATCATTTTCCGCATCGGCGGTGCAATTACAGTTCCGTTCCTGTCACTGTCAGCAGTACAGGAATGGATGAGCACAAATGCCACGGACGGCAATTTTCTGGAGTATCTGAATATTCTGACCGGTGGTCAATTATCAAAAGCGACTGTATTTTCGCTGTCGATTACACCCTATATCAACTCGTCCATTATCATACAGCTTCTGACCTATGCGCTGCCGCCTCTTGAAAGACTGCAGGAGGAAGGCGAAGAAGGCAGGAAGGTACTGAACAAGATTACGGCTTATGTGGCACTGCTCCTTGCAGTTTTCATGTCTGTTGCATATTATCTGACACTCCGCAACAGCGCACAGGCTGTACAGTATACTTCCGGCGCATACGGCTGGTTCGCAGCGATTGTCATTATTGCCTGCTTTACAGCCGGTGCCAGCTTTGTTGTCTGGATGGGCAACAGAATCAATGACAAGGGTATCGGCAACGGCATCTCGATTCTGCTTTTTGCCGGCATCGTGGCAAGATTCCCCACTGACTTAGGTACACTGTGGGCATTGTTCCAGATGGACAAGGCAAAGTATTTCTTCGTGGATATCGCCATCCTGCTGCTGTTTGCGGCAATGATTATTTTTATCGTTTTCATGAACGAAGCCGAACGCCGGATTCCGATTCAGTACGCAAAGCGCGTGGTCGGCAGAAAGCAGTACGGCGGTCAGAATACTCACATTCCGGTGAAAGTCTGCATGAGCGGCGTTATGCCGATTATCTTTGCAATGTCTTTCATGTCCCTGCCGAGTACCATCAGCCTGTTTGTCAAGCCGATTGAGGCTGCCGAACTGGAAACCGCTACCGGCGGACAGAAGTTCTATTATCATTTTATCGAATTTTTCAAAACCACAAGCTGGGGCTATGCAGTGCTGTATCTGATACTGATTATTGCATTCAATTATTTCTATGTGGCAATGCAGTATGACCCGGTGACGATTGCAAACAACCTCCGCCAGAGCAACGGCGGCATTCCGGGCATCCGTCCCGGCAAGCCGACTTCTGATTATATTCAGAGAGTGCTTTCCAAAATCACGCTTGTGGGCGCGGTTTTCCTCGGAATCATTGCCATTTTCCCGATTGCACTGGGCTGGTTCGACAGCAGTCTGCGTTCCCTTTCCATGGGCGGTACTTCTATCCTGATTGTAGTCAGCGTCGCTCTGGAAACGGCAAGAACTCTGGAATCTCAGCTGATGATGCGTCATCACAAGGGATTCTTAGGATAAAGGAGGCATGTATATGAATCTGATTTTACTCGGTGCGCCCGGCGCAGGCAAGGGCACACAGGCAGAGGCGATTTCTGAAGCCTTGAACATTCCGCAGATTTCCACAGGCAATATGCTCCGTGAAGCGGTCAAGAACGGCACAGAATATGGTCTCAAGGCAAAAGCTGTCATGGAAGCCGGCGGTCTGGTTTCCGATGATATCGTAATCGGCATCCTGAAAGACCGTATTGCTCAGGATGATGCAAAGAACGGCTTCATTCTGGATGGTTTTCCGAGAACCGTTCCGCAGGCAGAGGCACTTGACAAAATGGGTGTCCGCATTGACAAGGTTGTGGAAATCTACGTTCCCGATGAAACAATCAAGGAAAGAGTTTCCGGCAGAAGAGTCTGCGAAGGCTGTGGTGCTTCCTATCACATTCAGTACAAGCCCTCCAAAGTGGAAGGCGTGTGCGACAAGTGCGGTGCAAAGACAGTCATCCGCAAGGACGACCAGCCCGAAACTGTTATTTCCCGTCTGGAAACCTATCATGAACAGACCGAGCCTATCAAGGCTTACTATGAACAGCAGGGCAAACTGGAAACTGTCATCGGACAGGAAGAAGTTGCCGATACGAAGAAGCTGACACTGAAGGCAGTGGGGGCTGAAACCGAATGAGTATTACAATTAAATCTAAGACAGATTTAGAAAAAATGCGGATTGCCGGCAGAATTGCCGGTACCGCCTGCCATAAGGCAGGGCGTGCCCTCGAACCGGGTATGACCACAAAAGATGTTGATAAGATTGTGCATGATTATATTGTCAGTCAGGGGGCTGTGCCGTCTTTCTTAGGCTACGGCGGATTCCCCGGCAGTGCATGCGTTTCCGTCAACGAAGAAGTCATTCACGGCATTCCGGGTTCACGCAAAATCAAAGCAGGCGATATTGTCAGCATCGATGTGGGTGCCTATATCAACGGGTTCCACGGCGATACCTGCTATACCTTCCCGGTGGGCAGAATCTCACAGGAAGCGCAGGATTTGCTGGATGTGACAAACGCTTCCCTCTATGAAGGCATTAAAGCAGCGGTTGTCGGTGCAAGGCTGGGCGAAGTCTCCGGAGCAGTCGAAAAATACTGCGCTTCCAGAGGTTACGGCATTGTCCGCGAATACTGCGGTCACGGCATCGGAAGGGATTTGCACGAATCCCCCGAAGTTCCTAACTATGTACAGGGCGGCAGAATGGGCATTAAACTTCAGGCAGGCATGTGTATCTGCATCGAACCGATGATTAATGTCAAAGGCGACGCTATCCGCGTATGCAGGGACGGCTGGACTGTCCGCACAAAAAGCGGCAGCCTTTCCGCACATTTTGAACATGCCATCGCCATTACGCAGGACGGTCCTGTGATTCTCACAGAGCCGGATTTATAATGCAGTTACAGGTCGGCATGATTGTCCGCGCTGCTGCCGGAAAAGAACAGAATCAGTTCTGGATGATTGTCCGCATGGATGAACAATATGTTTATCTCGCTGACGGCAAACACAGAACATTGCAGAATCCGAAACGCAAAAACCCGAAGCATGTCCGTGCCACACAGACGGTCTGGAATCCCGGCGGTCTCACAGATAAAATGCTTCGTCAGAAACTGCGCCTGTTTAAGGAGGGAAATAAATTTGTCGAAAGAAGATTTGATTGAAGTAGAGGGTGTCGTGCTGGAAGCACTTCCGAACGCCAATTTCCGCGTCGAACTGCCCAACAAGCATGTCATTCTCGCGCATGTGTCAGGAAAACTGCGGATGAACTACATCCGTATTGTTCCGGGTGATAAAGTCAAGATTGAAATGTCACCCTATGACCTGACCAAAGGTCGCATCACATGGAGAGCAAAATAAATCCCGTATTTATCCCAAGGAGGTATTTCCAATGAAAGTAAGACCTTCCGTAAAACCGATTTGCGAAAAATGCAAGGTCATTAAGCGCAAGGGAAAAGTCATGGTCATCTGTGAAAATCCCAAGCACAAACAGCGTCAGGGTTAATCCCACAGGAGGTGTATTCATAACATGGCAAGAATTTCAGGTGTTGACCTGCCCAAGGAAAAAAGAGTCCAGATTGGTCTGACCTATATCTATGGCATCGGTCGTCCGACTGCTGACAAGATTCTGGCTGCAACCGGCATCAATCCGGATACCAGAGTGAAAGACCTGACAGAAAAGGACGTCGCTAAACTGCGTGACTATATCGATGCCAATGTCACTGTAGAAGGTGACCTGCGCCGTGAAGTCGCTCTGAATATCAAGAGACTGATTGAAATCGGCTGCTACAGAGGCGTGCGCCACAGAAAGGGTCTGCCCGTAAGAGGTCAGCGTACTAAGACAAACGCCAGAACACGCAAGGGTCCGGTTAAGACCATTGCAAACAAGAAGAAGTAAGGAGGGCGAATTCTTTTGGCACAACAGAAGGGTAAAAAAGTAACTGCTGTACGCCGCCGCAGAGAACGCAAGAATATCGAAAACGGTGCTGTACACATTCAGTCTACTTTCAATAATACAATCGTGACAATCACTGATACACAGGGCAACGCCATTTCATGGGCAAGTGCAGGCGGTCTGGGCTTCCGCGGCTCCAGAAAGTCTACTCCGTTCGCCGCTCAGACTGCTGCCGAAACAGCTGCAAAGGCTGCAATGGAACACGGTCTGAAAACTGTGGAAGTTTACGTCAAGGGTCCCGGCAGCGGACGCGAAGCTGCTATCCGTGCTTTACAGACTGTCGGTCTGGAAGTCCGCATGATTAAAG
>DGUB01000108.1 GCA_002393815.1 Ruminococcus sp. UBA4321
CACCCGTTGCGCCTGTGGCTCCGGTAGCTCCTGTTGCACCTGTGGCTCCCGGTCTGCCGGGTTTACCCGGTTTTCCCGGTCTTCCGGTGGCTCCTGTTGCCCCGGTAGGTCCCGGAATTCCGGTCGGCGGACACGGCGGAAATGTCGGACAGGGAATCAGTTCAGGATTTCCGCATCCGCAGCATGAATACATAGCCATTGTCTGTCACGCTCCTTTCAGTTTCTCGCGGAAATATTTCTGATTGTATAAAAATCCTGCATCTTTCGGCTTGATACGTCCTGCCTTATCATTATATGCTTTCGCTTTTGAAAAGTTCCTCATGCGGTCATAGCAGACGCATAACTGCATATAGGGGATATAATCATGACAGTCCGGTGAAGAGAATCCGCCCTGCTCTTCGGGGAAGGGCGCGTTCACAGCGGATTCATACCAGAAAACGGCTTCCTGCCATTTCTGCTGATGCATCAGGATTCTGCCGATATCACAGCAGATTTCGGCGCGTGGGCGGTCATACAGAAAACTCCGGAACAGGCTTTTCAGGGCGTTTTCGGTATCGGAAAGAGAGAGATAACAGGAAGCAAGCTTCTGACAGGCATCAATCTGATTTTCCGTCCAGCCGTCTGGCTGAGTCAGAAAATCCTGATAGACGGCAGCTGCTTTTTCATACTGCTGATGATAATATAATTCGTTGGCGTAATAGAATGTTTCCCTTGCGGAAAAATCATGGTGTTCGGAGCGCAGTTTTTCAAAAATGCGGAGATTCCTGTCAGGGTCGTTGATATGGAGTTTTCTGTGCTGAACAGCAATATCGGAATAGAGGATTTCTCCGGAAGGGGCAATGCATTCATGCACCGCGCCTTCCCAGCGGAACTGACAGGAACGACGGAAAATCCGCTCCCGATAGTAAGTATAAACCGGATTATCCTGCTCATCGAATGCGATATGATACGGCATCATGACGACATCGGCAGAGAGGGTTTGTTTCAGGTTCTGTAATTTCTGCTGATTTTCGCTGCTGATGACATCATCGGCATCCAGCCACATCTGATAGTCGCATTCTGCTTTGGAAAATGCGAAATTCCGGGCATCTGCAAAGTTATCATTCCAGGGAAAATCATAGAGTTTGTCAGTATACTGCCGGGCGATTTCTCTGGTTCTGTCCTGCGAACCGGTATCGATGATGATGATTTCATCCGCGGCAGATTTCATACAGTCAAGGCATCTTGCGAGAACGGGTTCTTCATCCCGGACAATCATGCACAGGCTGAGTGTAGGCATCAGGCATTCACTCCGTTTCTGATATGATAGTTATCTTATGCGGAAACGGAAAGTTCTGTGACGGATTTTTACAAAAAAGATTGACATTTTGCTGAAAATCATGTATGATAATAATGTCGGAAAATTTTCTGAAAACAGGGAGTGAAAAAATGAGTCCGCTGCAAGCCATATTATTTTTAGTGATTGTTCTGTTTGAAGCACTGTCTTTATATCATTCGATTCTGCATAAGCAGAAGGAAGAAAACCTGAAAAAAGAAATCAGCCGTCTGAAAAAAGAAGTCAGCCGGTTACAGGCTTCTGTCAAAAAAATTCCCGATATGGAACAGCTTCAGAACGAAGTCGCTGTATTTTCCGAAACGCTTGATGAAAAAATGCAGGAAGCTGACGGCATTACAGAAAAAATTTCGCAGGAAATTCAGCAGGCAGAAACAGAAATTACGCAGAAAATCTCGGATTTCGATGCGTATCTTTCTTCCCTGAAAGCAAAACTGAAAGAAAAACAGAACGTTCTGGATATGGATTTGAATTACATGAACAAGCGAATCGGACTGTATCAGGCGGAACGGGATGATTTCAAAAATCTGCTGCTGAAATGCGAACAGCAGAAATCCGAACTGGAATCTGCTGTACAGGCTTCCAGAAATGATATTCTCGCCTGTTATTACGATATTCAGGAAAAACTGGAAAAACTCAATGCCGCCGTTCCCGAAGCCGAACAGACGGATTCCGAAAAGAATCACGGCAGCAGAATCCGGAAAAGCAGCCTGAAAGTCAAGCCCGATGCTGATGTGCTGAATCTGCTCAAAATGATAGACGGCATGTCCCAGCGGCTGACGAAAAAAGAAACCGGAATCCGATTTGAAAAAATCATGTGCATTGTCCTGAAAGCCAACGGCTTCCGTTCTGTCGAAACGACAATCAATTCCAATGATGACGGCATTGATATCTTTGCGGAACGGAATCATCTGTCATTTGCGATTCAGTGCAAATGCTATCTCGGCGATGTCGATAAAAAAGCGATTCAGGAAGTGGCTTCCGGCAATCTGAAATATCAGAAAGACCATGCTGTCGCGGTCACGAACAGGCATTTCAACAGCTATGCGCGTCATCTGGCGCAGGAAGTCAATGTCGAATTATGGGAACGCGAACAGCTGACGAGAATGCTGTGCAGACTCAGTGAGGAAGAAATTGCCAAATGCGCTTCTGTCTGTGCCAAGCCGGAATTCCGGACGGCAAAGCCTGTCAAAATTTCCAGAAACTAATCAAAAAAGCTCTGCCGCCGGGCAGAGCCTTTTCTTATAAATCCCAGTTTTTCGGCT
>DGUB01000126.1 GCA_002393815.1 Ruminococcus sp. UBA4321
CTCCGACGGATGCACCTACCGACGCTCCGACGGATGCACCCACTGACGCTCCGACGGATGCACCTACCGACGCACCGACAGATGCGCCCACTGACGCACCGACAGATGCACCCACTGACGCACCGACAGATGCGCCCACCGACGCTCCGACGGATGAACCCACTGAACCTCCGACGGATGCACCTACCGACGCTCCGACAGATGCGCCCACTGACGCTCCGCCAGATGCGCCTACCGATGCTCCGACAGAAGAACCCACAGCTGAACCGACCGAAGATACAGAACCGTCTGAACCTGTTGTTCCGATTGGTGAATACTACGCTACATGGCAGATTGGCAATGCAAGTGCTTACCAGGGTTCAACTGGTATCAAGATTCCGGTTTCCGTGGAAGGTGACGCTCCTGACCTGACACTGAACTCCTTCAAGTTCGGTATTGATATTCAGGATGGTCCGACTTATACCGGATTCACATGGGGTACTGCTTACAATCTGATGTCTGAACTCTCCAATGAAGAAGCTCCGCTCAGATTCGCAGGTACTGCTGCTGCCGGCACAGGCGTAGAAGCTGCAAACGGCTCCAGCGTCATCTATCTGACATTCGATATTCCGGAAACACTTGAACCCGGCAGATATGCTATCAGCTTCAATGCAGACAATCATGTAGAAGCTATCAGAGTAGATACTGCTGTTGTTAATATCAACGAAATCAATGGTTATATCGATGTCCTGCCGGCTGGTGTAACAGTTGATACTGTGGAATATCAGTACAATGTAGTCGGCAAGAGCAAGTTCTACTTTGCACATGACACCAGAGCATTCGACATGAATGACCTGCTGTCCATGGCTACCCTGAGAAGACGCGAACTCCGCAGCGACGGCTCTGTGAGTGACTGGACAATCGCAAACAGCATTGAAGGTCTGACATTCGCACTTAAGGATGAGACTTTGACTAATCCGAAGGCTGTTTATGATGCAACCATTCTCCCGACAGTTGCAGAAGATGACACAACCAGAAATGCTTACTTCAGAAGAACTCTGGAATTCACTCTGACGGATGCTAATGCTCCGGAAGGTGCAGCCATCAAGTTTGTAGACGCTGAAGGCAATGAAACAACAGCTGTAACAGGCAATGTTTACATTGGTGTCAAGGGCGATACTTCCCTGAGTGGTATTGTCAATGCGTATGACGCTTCCATCGTTCTGAAATATGCGGCTGATGCCGGTGCTGGTCTGAACAGTACACTGTTAGACCTCAGCGAAGTACCCGCAGATGAAAGAACAGATACACCTGACGAACTCGAAGCATTCGTTTACTTCCTGAGCGACGTTGACCAGGAATCTGAAGACAATGGTCAGTATGATTCCCTCGGCAACTACATCGGTGATGTAACTTATCTGAATGCTGCCGATGCTTCCTTCATCCTCGTATATGCTGCACAGGCTGGTGCTGGTCTGGAACCTGACTGGTACGAAATCCTGCCTGAACCGCTGCCGAAGTATACCAAGGCTATTGGTCGTGCAAACGGCGGTGTAAACGACAAGAACTAATCTGTAGCTGTTACAGATACACAAATCAGAACCTCCCGGAAACGGGAGGTTCTTTTTATCTGGAGGATAAAAGAAAATCCGCAGTATTTTAAATGCTGCGGATTTTTGGATTCAGGAATTTTTTTCCGGCATGACAGCACGGAGAATTTCGTGATAGACGGCAGAAGGATTCATCAGAATTTTATCTCCCAGCAGCCGTGCCTGATATTCGTCAGGGGTGAAGAGGGTCAGTTCCAGAAGCGTCAGTTCATGGTCAATAATCTGTACATGCAGATGACAGCCCTGTTCCAGAGGTTCATAGGAAAGTTTGACTTGTTCTTCATTTTTGCGCCGCTGCACGGCGGCTTTGGCAATGCGGAAGAGATGTTCGCGGCTGGATTTTCCTGTGAGATATTGCAGCCGCCCGGCAGTGTTTTCGCCTTTCGGGGTCAGGAGATAATATTTTCTGCCGTTTTTCTGTTCGCAGGAAACAAGACTGGTTTCTTCCATAGTCTGCAAAGCGTCCTGAAATGCGAAGTAATTGATAATGCCGCTTGTGACGGCGATATCATAAAGCAAATCGGAATCCAGCGGCTGAGCCATTTCCTGCATGACACAGCAAAGCAGAATATTTGCTGTGACGGGGTCAGTAATTGTACGGTCGGCAAGTTCGGAAATTTTGTGTAAATTTTCGTCGCGCATAATGTCCTGCCTTTCCGGGAGAATCAGCAGAAATGCGGATAGTCCAGCATATGGGAAAGCAGTGCGATATTGACGGCGGCTTCCACACAGGGGACGAGTTTGGGAAGAATGCAGGATTCGGGAGTTTTGGCAGGAGGGAGGGTTTCTTTTTCCAGACTGGAAAGATTTACAGTTTCCTGAGTTTTTCCGACGGCGGCAGGAGGACGGAAAGCAGCTTTCAGCACGATTGGCATACCGGAAGAAATGCCGCCCAGAATGCCGCCGTGCATATTGGAAGCCGTGCGGATATGCCCGTGTTTGTCGACATAGTAGCTGTCATTGCACTGACTGCCTGTCATTTGGGTGACATCGAAACCGGCACCGAATTCCAGACCGCGGATATCGGGCAGGGAAAAGAGAAGCTGAGCGATAGTATTTTCCAGACCGTTGAAGACGGGAGAGCCGATGCCGGCAGGCACATTAACGGAAACACATTCCACCGCACCGCCGAGGGTTTCGCCGCCTTCTGATGCGGCTTGGATATCGTCCTGCATTTTTTCGCCCTGTGCGTTCTGGATGACGGGGAATTTTTTATAGCGCACAGCGAGAATGTCTTCTTTGGTGACAGAGACATGATTGAAATGTCTGTCATGAATGCCGTGAACTTCCTCGATATGCGCGCCGGTATAGATGCCGCGCCGTTCGAGAATCTGACCGCATACGGCACCTGCAAAGCACAGGGGGGCAGTCATGGAGGAGAAGACATGTCCGCCGTCGCGGATGTCGTTGAAGCCTTTATAGCGGAGTGTTCCGGTATAATCGGCGTGACCGGGACGGGGCAGGCGGTTGATTTGCGAGAAATCCGGTGTCGGTGCGCTGGTATTCTGGATAAAAGCGCAGAGGGGTGAGCCTGTTGTCCGGTTGTTGAGAATGCCGGACATGACCTGATTCAGCACAGGTCTGCCGGTTTCGTCGGTGCTGTGCCGTTCCATGAACTGTGAAATCTGATTGGTGTCGATATATTCGCCCGGCGGCAGGTTATCGATGGTAATGCCGATGGCAGGACCCTGTGTTTCGCCGAAGACGGAAACGGAAATTCTGTTATTCCAGATTGATGACATTTGTGATTCCTCCTAACTTCTGATAATCCTCAAAAAATGCCGGATAGGATTTTTCCACGCACTCTGCGCCTTTGATGATGACGGGTTCAGAGACTCTGGAAGCGGCTATTGCAGCACACATAGCGATTCTGTGGTCGCCTGCGCTGTCCACAGTGCCGCCGTGCAGGGCAGCAGGCTCGATTTCCAGACCATCCGGAAGAATCCGGACATTGCCGCCGAGTGCATTCAGCATAGCAGCAGTCGTTTCGAGGCGGTTGCTTTCTTTCAGACAGAGCCGCTGTGCATTGCAGATGATAGTCGGCTTTTCGCTGAAAGTTGCCAGTACTGCGAGAATCGGCACCAAGTCGGGGATATCTTTTGCGTCAATCAGGAATTTATCCTGTGTTTCGTTTTTCTGATAGCAGATTTTTTCAATCAGTTCTACGATTTTGCGGTCGCCCTGTACAGATTTTTCCGGAATGTTTTGCAGAACAATCTGATTGCCGATAGCGTTGGCAACATAGAAGAAGGCAGCTTGTGAAAAATCGCCTTCGACGTGCAGATTTTTCGCGTGATAGTGCTGACTGCCGAAAATATGCCAGCCGTTTGCGATTTCCTTCACACTGATGCCGAATTTTTCCATGCAGTTGGTTGTCATATCTGCATAAGGACGGGACTCCAGCGGAGAAGTGAGGATAATTTTGGAATCCTGCTGCAGAAGCGGCAGAGCCAGCAGAAGACCTGTCACAAACTGAGAGGAAATATCGCCTTCGAGTTCAAATCTGCCGCTTTGCAGCTGTCCGCTGATGGTGAAAGGCATGGTATTCTGATAATCATGGAAGTCAATGCCTTTTTGGGAGAGTTCACGGAGATAGGGAGTAATCGGACGCTGCGGAAGCCGTCCCTGTCCGGTAAACGTCGTTTCTGCGCCCAGAGCGGCGGCAACCGGAATCAGGAAACGGAGTGTCGAGCCGCTTTCACAGCAGTCTGCCAGAGCCTTTTCCGGGCGTTTCTGAATGCCGGTAACGGAAACAGTATCGCCGTTTCTGGAAAATTCTGCGCCGAGGGCTTGCATGACTGCGATAGTCGCTTCAATATCTTTGGAAAAGCTGATGCCGGAAATCTGTGAAACGCCCTTGCTCAAAGCGGCACAAATCAGCATTCTGTGTGCCATGCTTTTAGAGGAAGGGACGCTGACAGTTCCCATCAGTTTATGAGGCTGAATTTGTATATTCATAGGAGTGTCCTTTCAAAAAAATCAGTCGGCGGAAAAGAGGTTTCGGAATTCCGTGAGGGAAACACTGCGGATTTCTGCTTTTCCGATGGGGTCACATACGATATAGCGGAGTTTTGCGCCGGCGCGTTTCTTGTCATTGCCGCACAGGGAAACGAGTTCCTGTATGGGGGCAGGCACGCCGTAAGGCAGATGATAACGTTCTGTACAGGCTTTGAGTTTCTGGTATTCCTGCGGGGAATTGCAGTATTTTGTCATCAGGCACATGCCTGCGGCGACGGCACAGCCGTGCGTATAGGTTTCATAGTGATAATAGGCTTCAATGGCATGTCCGAGCGTATGACCAAAATTCAGAATCATGCGAAGACCGGTATCGAGTTCATCTTCTGCGACGACATCGCGCTTGATGGCAATGCAGACAGGAATAATTTCGTCGAAATGTTCCGGAATGCTTTGCAGGTCGTAGGTGCATAGTTTCCGGAATAGTTCTGCATCTGCAATCATGCCGTATTTGATGACCTCGCCCATGCCGTCAATCAGGAAGGTTTCGGGGAGGGTAGAGAGGGTATCGGGGTCACAGAGGACAACAGCAGGCTGTTTGAATGCGCCGACGAGGTTTTTGCCTTCCGGCAGGTCGATGGCAGTTTTTCCGCCGACGGAAGAATCTACCTGAGCGAGCAGGGAAGTGGGAATCTGAATATATGGCAGACCTCTGAGGAAGGTTGCCGCTGCAAAGCCTGTGATATCGCCGACCACGCCGCCGCCGAGTGCAATCAGGCAGTCAGAGCGGGTGATTTCGTTCTGACAGAGAAATGAGTAGATGTTCAGCAGGGTTTGTGCATTCTTGGATGTTTCGCCGTGCGGAAAGACGAATTTCACCGTCCGGAAGCCGTTTGCCTGTAAAGACTGCTGTACTGTACCGGAATAATATTTATCAACATTGTCATCTGTGATGATAACGCAGGTTTCTGCGGAAACGAGTTCTTTGATGATTTCTCCGCACCGGCGGAGCAAGCCGCGTTCGACAAGAACGTCATAGGCATCATTGACAGGCACATGAATTTTCTGCATAGGAACCTCCTGTATTTTTGCAATTTCTGGAAATAAAAAACCTTACTCTTATATTATACTGAATTTTGGGGCAGTCGTCAAGTAAAATCGCGGTATTATTTTTCGGAATTATGAAAAAATGGCAGAAAATTATGAATTTTGTCAGAAAATAAAAACAGGACACCGAAAAACCGGTGTCCTGCGGAAGAATTGTTTTATTTTTCAAATCAGGAAGTTCTGAAATGATTCTGGGAACCGTCGCCGTAGAAGTATAAATAGCCGTGGCTAAAAGCGGACGGGTCAGAGAAATACAGGTCTACAGCAGCCTTGACATTGTCTGTGACTTTTCTGGAATAGCTGGTTAAATCCGCATAGGAGGAAGAACCGCTGAACTGATATTTCTGAGTGATAACGCCGTAGATGGTATCCGGGAATTTGGAGGAAGCCACACGGTTCATGACAACTTCAACGACTTTGGCTTTATTTTCGATAGTGATGACATCGGAACCGGCTTCATGGGCAACGCAGTTGCAGAGGAGGACATATTCGCGGTCAGTAATGGAATTGAAAGCAGAAACAGCAGCCTGAGTGGTAGTTGTTTCAGGAGTTGTCTGTGTTTCGGGAGCAGTGGTTTCCAGTACTGCCGGAGCGGTTTCGATTTCCTGATAATCGACGTTCAGGAAATCATCCAGATAAACTTCTGCCACGTCAACGATTTCAGCCTGACTGAGAACTGCTTCTGTAGTGGTTTCGGAAGCAGTAGTCAAAATGGGTTCAGTCGTCGTGGTCGTCGTTGTTGTAGTGGTGGAAGTAGTAGAGGTTGTGGTGGTAGAAGTGGTTGTGCTTTCTATAGTAGAGGAAGTAGTAGTTTCGGTTGTAGTAGTTTCCGGTGTGGTCGTTGTGGAAGCAGCCGGAGAAGAGAAGACAGGCTTCGGAACGGAAGTAGTGGTCTCCTTGGTAGTTGTCTGAGCAGTTGTTGTTTTATGAGCCGCAGTGGTAATATCTGCAACGGTATAGACTGTTTCTGTTGTAGTAGCCTTGGTTTCTTCTTCGGTTTCTGTCACAGCCGGAGTAGTTTCTTCTTCGGAAGCTTCGGTCTGTACAGTAGTTGTTTCTGTAGAAGTTTCAGCTTCGGTTTCAGGAGCAGTAGTTTCTGTTTCTGTAGGAGCTTCAGTTTCAGGAGCAGTAGTTTCTGCTTCTGTGGGAGCTTCAGTTTCAGGAGCAGAGGTTTCTGCTTCTGTGGGAGCTTCAGTTTCGGGAGCAGAGGTTTCTGCTTCTGTAGGAGCTTCTGTTTCAGCAGCTGTGGTGCTGGTTTCTGTAGTTTCCTGATACGGCTTTACAGTTACCGGAGTAGATTTTACAAAGATTCTTTTCACCGGAGCAGTTGTTTCAGCCGGAGTTTCTGTTGTTTCCGGAACAGCCTGTTCAGCGGCTGCCGGAGCAGTTTCTTCAATTGTCTCAATTCTATCTGTAGTTTCTGTTTCATCCGGAAGGGAAACAGGAACTTTCTTTTCAAAAACAGCGGGGGATGCGTTCAGCTTCTTATCATTTTTTTCTTTTTCGGCAGCAGTTCTGTTTTTGCTTGCCTGTCTGGTCATGACAGAAGTTTCTGCGGCAGCTTTACGGGCATTATATGCGCTGATTGGCTGAGGACTTGCAGGAGTACTGGCAGTACTTTCGTCCAATGTAATTGTAGCAGCATCTGCGACGGCATAGCAGCCGAACAGGCAGGATGCAGCCATACCCATTGTAATCGCTGCGGCTTTTGCCTTTTTCATCGACTCATTCCTTTCTGGTATCTGGAAAATAGATTTCTTAAATTTGTCTCTTTCTCTAGGACATACCTATCATAGCATATTTTCGCGCAAATGGCAAGCTTTTTGAAACCTTTTCTATGAAGTAGCCAAAGATTCAGCAGACAAGCCGGGGGACTATTGGCATTTTGTACATATTTAATGTAAACTTTTTGTGAACGCAGGCATAAATTATTCATATTTAGAAGCGATAAAATTACATTTTGATTACATTCAAAACAAAACAGTTACCGGATACAGGCAATCTGACATATTTTCAGCCGTCCGGCTTGTTAAAAATAAACAATCGCCTGTCGAATTCCGTCGAAGCGGAGCTTGTCAGTTTTTAGTGATTCTGCACAAACGAAATCGTATGAGAAATTTTTCTGCGGATATGACAGAAGTCTTGACAGATTCCGGAAATCATGTTATAATATTTTTATTATAAAAATTCTGCCGCTGGGTAGAGACGGATTAACATTCGTCTGCATGTCGTTAAGCCTTAGAAGACATGCAGGGGAATGTTTTTTTATCTGATACTTTAATAAGTAAAAGGAGAAATACAGATGCATTATTTTACAAAATCAGAAGTTGGTTTATGGCTGGGGTCAGTTCTGTTGATTCTGACAGCATTTTTCGCATTTGACAGGGCGAATTATATGACGCTGACAGCGTCTCTGATTGGTGTGACTTCGCTGATATTTGCAGCGAAGGGAAATCCGGCGGCACAAGTGCTGATGATAGTGTTCAGTCTGCTGTATGGAGTCATTTCCTATCGTTTCGCGTATTACGGGGAGATGATAACTTATTTAGGCATGACCATGCCGATGGCGGTATTCACGCTGATAGCGTGGCTGAAACATCCCTTTGAGGGGAATCAGGCAGAAGTGAGGATTCATCATATCCGGAAGCCGGAACTTCTGCTGACGGTTGTGCTGACTGTCATCATCACAGTGATATTTTATTTTATTCTGAAATATTTTCACACGGCGAATCTTCTGCCGAGTACGGTATCAGTCACGACAAGTTTTCTCGCCGTGTGCCTGACATTTTTCCGGAGTCCCTATTATGCCTTAGCCTATGCGGCGAATGATGTGATTTTAATCATTCTGTGGACGCTGGCATCTCTGGAGAATGCTTCTTATAGTTCGGTTCTGGTATGTTTCTGCGTATTTCTGGTGAATGATATTTATGGATTTATCAGCTGGAAACGGATGGAAAAACGGCAGAGTAATTCTGCACAAATTTAAAAGTCAAAATTTGTATATTTTTAATATAGCACAAGAAGTAAAAGTATGTTATAATAAAACTGTATATATTTTGATTTACATGTTATCATAAGGAGGATGTTATGAAAAAATCTATCAGAAAAACCGTCAGTGCGCTGCTTGCGCTGACAATGTGTGCAGCCGGAACAGGGCTGCTTCCTGTTATCGCAGAAGATGCAGAAACAAAAACAACCGAAGCCCTGCCACTGGGAACTTACGAAGTAGAGACATTTGAGGGCGCAGATGTCTGGACTTCCATTTATGAAAATCAGCTTCCCGGCTATTCCGGCGAGGGCTTTGCCTACCTGACAGCTTCTCCCATCAGCTTCAATGTCGAAGTAGAAAAGGAAGGCATGTACGAAATCAGTTTCCGTGCGGCACAGATTCTCGGTGCCGGGGAAGCCAGAATGCAGACGATTTCAATCAACGGCATTGATTACAGTTATAATATGCCTTATCTGACGGAATGGACAGATGTCAGCTTTGGTGTATTCCGCCTGAAAGCCGGTGTGAATGAACTGACACTCAAGCCGATTTACGGTTATGCGGCTTACGATACTGTCACAATCCAGGATGCAGTCTTTCCGGAACTGAAAGGCACAGCCGAACCCTGTGACCCGAAAGCCACTCCGGAAGCAAAATCCATGCTGAAATATCTGAATTCTGTTTATGGAAAGAATATTCTTTCCGGACAGCAGGAAATTTACGGCGGCGGTCATGGTGTGCAGACTTCCATCCGTTATGATGCGTCTTCCGATACCTGTGTAGACGGTGACGGCAAGACTTATGAAATCGACAAGGAAAGCTATGATACCGATGAACAGGGCAATAAATTCCCGTGGCACTGCATGGATGAAACAGGCTTTGTTTACACTTATAGTACACAGAATCATAATTATACTTATAACGACTATGACCAGGAATGCCGTTATCTGTATGAACTGACAGGACATTATCCGGCAATCAGAGGTTTCGACTTTAACACGCATTCTCCGGGATTTGCATGGGAAGACGGTGTAACCGACCGTATGATTGACTGGGCAAAGAACAAGAACGGCATCTGCACAGCAAGCTGGCATGTAACTGTTCCGAAGGACATGTCTGATTTTGAAGTCGATGAAGACGGCAATATCACAAAGATTTCCAACGACTGGCAGGCATATACCTACGGCATTACAACAGATTTTGTCACAGCCAACTGCATGGTAGAAGGCACAAAGGAATATTACTTCTTCCGTGAAGCCATGAGATTATTAGCAGCCGAACTCCAGAAATTACAGGATGCCGGAGTACCGGTGCTGTTCCGTCCGCTCCATGAAGCTGAAGGCAATGCCGACCCGCAGGGAACTGGTGCAGGTTCATGGTTCTGGTGGTCAAAAGAAGGAACAGAAGTATATCATCAGCTCTGGAAACTGCTCTATACAACCCTGACCGAAGAATATGGTCTGCATAATATCATCTGGGAACAGAATCTTTATGCCTGGTCTGATGCTTCTGCCAACTGGTATACCGGTGACGAATGGGTGGATATTGTCGGATTTGATAAATATAATACACAGTACAATCGTCATGACGGCAATACAACAGGACCTAACGAAGATGCAGAAAGCAAGATTTTCTGGTCGCAGGTCGGCTATGTGGATAATAAGAAGATGGTTTCCATGCCGGAAAACGACTCCATTCCGAGCCTTGAAAATATGGAAATCGAAAATGCAAAATGGCTTTATTTCTGCACATGGTATGACGGCGAATCCGGCGCACCGCAGTTTATTTCTGGCGCGGAATATCAGAATCCGGAAACGCTGAAAACGCTGTTCAACAGTGATTTCTGCATCACACTGGACGAACTGCCGGAAGACCTGTATACAGGTGCAGGAGAATCTGCACCGACAGAAACCACACCCCAGCCGACAGAAACAGTTTCCGAAACGAAAAATCCTGACGGATTTATTTATGGTGACGTGGACGAAAGCGGAAAAGTGGACATTCTGGATGTCATTACACTCAACAGAAATCTGCTTGGCAAAGAAACGCTGACCGACACACAGCAGAAAGCTGCCGATGTAGACAACAACGGCAAGCCGGAAGCAGCGGATTCTCTCAATATTATGAAAGCAATCGTTGGTCTGACGACTCTGCCTGTTCTGCCTGAAAAATAATCATACAAAAGCCCTGCCGTCAAAAGCAAAGCTTTTTACAGATACAGTAAAAAACCGTCCGGAAATCCGGACGGTTTCTGTCATTTAAGAATTGAATTATACACCATACTTGGCAGTCGCAACCGGAACGCCGGGACCCATAGTAGAAGTCACAGTGCAGGACTTCAGATAGGTACCCTTTGCAGCAACCGGCTTTGCCTTGACAACTGCTTCGAGCAGAGTGGAAAGGTTCTGGTCGAGCTTTTCAGCACCGAAAGAAGCCTTGCCAATGGGGCAGTGAATAATATTGGTCTTGTCCAGACGGTATTCAATCTTACCGGCTTTTGCTTCGGTAACAGCCTTGGCAACGTCGGGGGTGACAGTACCGGCCTTGGGGTTCGGCATCAGACCGCGGGGACCGAGTACACGACCCAGACGGCCAACCAGACCCATCATATCCGGGGAAGCAACAACCACGTCGAATTCCATCCAGTTTTCCTTCATGATTTTGTCTACTAAGTCCTGACCGCCTACATAATCAGCACCGGCAGCCTGAGCAGCTTCGTATTTGTCTTCTTTGCAGAATACGCAAACTCTTACTTTTTTACCGGTACCGTTGGGCAGAACAACCGCACCGCGAACCTGCTGGTCAGCATGACGGGAGTCAACGCCTAAACGGATATGAACTTCTACAGTTTCATCAAATTTTGCCTTGGCATTCTTGCAGACCAAATCCAGAGCTTCTGTGGACTCATAGAGCTTGTCAGCTTCAATTGCCTTACGGCTGTCAACATACTTCTTGCCGTGTTTCATAATATAAAATCCTCCTGATTAGTGGTAATACCGGACTGCTGAACCGCAGCACCGGCTAGCGGAAAGATATGAAAATTTTCCTCCCACTTGATGTTAAACTCTGTTTGAAATCAGTCTTTTACAACAACGCCCATAGAACGTGCAGTACCAGCAATCATGCTCATGGCAGCTTCGATAGAGCCTGCATTGAGGTCTTTCATCTTGGTTTCTGCGATGGTCTTAATCTGTTCTTTGGTGATAGTTGCAACCTTGGTCTTGTTCGGAACACCGGAACCGCTTTCGATACCGCAAGCCTTCTTGATAAGAACGGCTGCCGGAGGGGTCTTGGTGATGAAAGAGAAGGAACGGTCAGCATAAACCGTGATGACTACCGGAATAATCATGCCGATGTCATTCTTTGTTCTTTCATTGAATTCCTTGGTGAATGCCATAATATTGACACCGTGCTGACCCAGTGCAGGACCAACCGGCGGTGCAGGTGTTGCTTTACCTGCCGGAATTTGCAGCTTGATATAGCCTGTTACTTTCTGTGCCATAATTGAACCTCCAAATTTGTGGTAAGGCGGGCTGAAAAAGCCCTCCCACTGTGAAAGCTTTTTCAGCTTTCAGGATTTTCTTCTTGAATTAATCATCAAGCTTGACAGCCTGATGCAGTGCGATGGTAGTCGGCGTTTCACGTCCGAACATGCTGACAAGAACTTCTACCTGTTCGTTTTCAAGGTCAATGTTCTTGACAATGCCTGTAAAACCATCCATATTGGTACCCGTTACACGGATAGTATCGCCGACCTGATAGTTGACTTCGATTGTCGGCTTGGAATTGATACCCATAGCAGCGACTTCTCTGTCAGAAAGAGGAGTCGGCTTGGAGCCGGGACCTACGAAACCGGTCACGCCGCGCGTATTGCGCACAACAGCCCAGGAATCGTCAGTATAAATCATCTTGACCAGTACATAACCGGGAAAGACTTTCCGTTCAAATTCCTTTTTCTTTCCGTCA
>DGUB01000022.1 GCA_002393815.1 Ruminococcus sp. UBA4321
AATCCCAGTTTTTCGGCTGATAGCCGATATGTTTATGCTTATAATCCATCAGGACAACCTGCGATTCATATTTCTGTTTCTCGATAGCGTACTGAATAAAATTATCAATTCTTTCATCCTGCACAAAACCGCATTCCAGAAACTTTTCCAGATTGGCAGAATCGTTATGTCTCACAAAATCCCGGATGATAATTTCTGTATGTTCGGGCAGTTCCGGCTGACACAGCGCATTGATGATATTATCAGAATAACTGTAAGAAACATACGGCACACTGAACATCTGGTCTTCAATATAAAAATGCAGAATTGTATTCTGCGGAAAAGCGTTATACCGGATTTTCCGCATGGATTTGGGAATCAGCACAAAATGCAGCTCATCACAGCCATAGAAAGAAGCTGTTGCCAGACTGGTGATACCTTCCGGAATCGAAACAGAAGTCAGCTTCTGACAGCGTGCAAACGCCTGTCTGCCGAAATAGGTCATTGTTTCCGGCAGTCTGACTTTTTTCAGGCTGCTGCATCCGTAGAAAGCACGGTCACCGAGTTTCTCCAATTTTTTCGGCAGAACGGCACTCCGGAGATTTTTACAGTTCATAAAAGTCGAATCATGAATTGCTGTCATCTGTTCCGGAACGGTCATTTCTCCGAGGGATTCACAGCCGGAAAAGACTTCAATGCTCATGCGCGTAAGACTTTCCGGAAGCTTCACAAACAGCAGATTCTTACAGTCTTTGAAAGCTCCTGCGCCGATATTCGTCACACCTTCCGGAAAGCGCACGGCATAGAGATTATCGCATCCGGCGAAGGCATGTTTATCAATCATGCGGACATGTTCCGGAATCGTAATTTCAGTTTCGCCGGGCTGAGGAAAATATTTATTCAGAATCCCATGTTTTGTATCAATAATAAACGCCATGCGGAACGCTCCTTTCAGTATTCCTGTTCATCCATCACCCACCGCCAAGGCTTATTTTTCCAGATATCTCCGGCATAGTCGATGCCGACGCGCTTTTCTGTATGCCATGAATAGAAATCACCGTCATCTTCAATCCAGATTTCCGGATTTTTCACAATACTCTGCCCGTTGAGGACTTTCGTAATTTGCAGAGCTTTCGTAAATCTTCCCGGTCCTTTGTGGAATTCTCCTGCCCGGAATAATACGCCCTGCGGATGGTCTTCCTCTCCGGTCACAACGTTCATCATATGATTGCTTCCGTAACAGATATAAACATAAATCGTTCCGGATTTATGATACAGCATTTCGGCGCGTTTGGTTCTGCCTTTGGAAGCGTGACAGGCTTTATCTTCTTCTCCCCTGTAGGCTTCTGTTTCGGTAATGCGTTCCCGGAGTTCCGTACCATCCGGAAGCTTATGCACCAGAATTTTCCCTATCAGGTCAGGTGCGACAACAAGGCAGTCTCTGTCGAAGAATTCAGCATCAAGTATTCTGATTTTCTGCATGGAATCACCCCTTATAGATTAATTTTTCCGCCAGTTCCCTGTCCGGCTTGATATACAGCGTCTGCTGATTCGTGAAAATCACCATGCCGGGTTTTGCGCCGTTGGGCTTTTTGACGAACTTTACTTTTGTAAAATCGACGGGAACTTGTGCGGAGTCCCTTGCCTTACTGTGATAAGCAGCCAGCACAGCCGCCTGACGGATTGCCGTTTCGGAAGGTTCTTTTCCGTCCGTGACCAGAATCACGTGTGAACCCGGTATATTCTGTGTATGAAGCCAGATATCCTGCTTGGAAGCCTGTTTCAGCGTCAGCTGGTCATTCTGCCGGTTATTTCTGCCGACGAGAATCAAAAAGCCGTCTTCTGACTGATACGCCATCGGCGGAGCCTGTTTGACAGGTTTCTGTTTCTGGGTTCTGTTCCGGAGGTAACCCTGCTGTGCAAGTTCTTCCCGGAGCAGAAGCAAATCATTTTCGGTTTCGGCACGGCTGAGAATATCGAACACGCTTTCCAGATAGATAAATTCCTGTTCGCCCTGCTGAATCTGTTCGGAAAGCTTCTGTTTTGCAGTAGCGGCTTTCCTGTAGAGCGTATAATATTTCTGTGCATTCTGCGAGGGCGTTAAATTCACCTGTAACGGAATCGAGATTTCCGGACAGGATTCTTCATAGAAATTCACGACTTTTGCGGAAGTATCGCCTTTCTGAATCTGATACAGATTCGCGGAAAGCAAATCGCCGTATAATTTATTTTGATTCATCTTGTCCGTTTCGGCAAGTTCCTGTTTCTGATGTTCGAGTTTCCGGGCGATGCGTTCGGTACGATTCATAATCAGTTTGAATAAATCATTTGCCCGCTGTTTCATACGGGCTTTCAAATCGCGCTCGGAATAGAACGTATCAAGTGCGGTGCTTGCCGAAGGCATCGGCTTGACGAGCATCAGGTTTCCGTACTGTTCCGGACGGAAGAAACAGAAATCTTTCAGATTTCCTTCCGGAGTCAGCAGAAGATGAAACTGATACTTCTGATTCCGGAGCATATCGGCAGTTTTATGGATAATATATAATAATCTTTCCTGCTGATTTTTATCCAGTTCGTGGCTTCTGATTCCGGATTTACAGGTATAGAACGCCCATTCTCTGGTCAGAAGCGGCGAAACGCCCTCGAATATAGATAATAACGCTTTGGCTAATTCGTTATCTGGTGCAAGCAGCAGCGCATTCAGGATAGTCGCGTCATCGGTTTCGAGGAAATTCAATCTCTGATTTCTGTGGGGCATTTCGTAAGGAAATCCGGACAGAAGTACTCTTTCTCTGGTAATATCGGCATTTCGTTTCAGAGAATCAATAATTTTCCCATCCTGATTGATTAAGATACAGTTGGAATATCTGCCCATGACTTCACAGGCAAGCGTCAGCCGGACGGAATCGCCGAGTTCGTTGATGCAGTCGAAGTCGAGAAATAAAATTCGTTCCAGACCGTCCTGCCGGACAGCTGCGAACTTTCCGCCGCCGAGATGCTTTCTTAACAGCATACAGAACATCGGCGGTGCGGCAGGATTCTCAATGCTGATTTGTGTCAGATGAATCCGCGCACTGTCGCCGGAAATGTTGATTAAAATTTTCACAGCTCCCTGAAAGCTTCGCAGATGCAGAATAATTTCATCTCTGGAAGGCTGATGAATTTTTTCGACTCTTGCGCCGAGATACGGTTCAATTTCCTGCCGGACAGCGCAGAGATACGCACCATCAAAAGCCATGACATCACGCTTCTTTCTGATAGATTAGAATTTCAAAAGCCGTCTGCACTTCGAGCGTTTGCAGAGCTTGCAGACGTTCGCGCTCCTGTGCGCCGGTGCGGTAGGCATAAGGTGTCATTTGGAACAGATTCTGAATATCCTGCGGATTATCGATAAAAATCTTCCGCTCGCAGGAGATTTTCTCCAGAAATCTGAAATTTTCCAGATGATAGTCTTTCACCTGATTTTCGTAAGGCTTGTCGTAGACCGCCTGTTTGAGTTCCCACAGATGCAGAGCCGACGGAATTACCATGATAAAATAAGAATCGGCTTTCAGCACTCTGAAAAATTCCATTCCGCAGTAGGGCGCGAACACGCTCACGAGCATATCAAAGCTGTTCTCGCCGACAGGCAGATGAAACACACTTCCGACCGCGTAATGTGTACGCTTATCGGAACGCGCCGCAAAATCAGCCGCAGTTTTGGAGATATCCACACCGTAGCAGACAGAAGTTTCCGGAAGAGATTCACAGATTTTCTTTGTATAATAGCCTTCACCGCATCCGGCATCGAGCAGACTGCCACCCGGAATCAGATATTTTCCGACAGCTTTACAGAGCGCGTTCTGCAAATGCTGATAATAATCTTTTCCGAGAAAATCGCGTCTTGCACGAACCATTTCGGGATTATCGCCGGGAAGTCTGGCATGTTTCTGCTTGACGGGCAGAAGATTGACATAGCCGCTCCGGGCTTTATCGAATGAATGATTTTTTGCACATTTCAGAGATTTTCCGGAATCGGCGAGAGTTTTGCCGCAGACAGGGCAAATCCACAGTTCAGACATAGCGCACAGGGTCTCCTTCTGCAAATTCGATAATTTTCAGTTCCGGGAACGCTTCGCGGAGTTTTCCGGCAACATAGGGAATCATGATAACTTCCGTATGATAATGACCGCAGTCGAGCAGGGCGATGTTCAGTTCTTCGGCTTTATACCAGCGGTCATGCTTGATATCTCCGGTCAGGAAGCAGTCACAGCGTCCGGCGAGGTCTTCGAGCATGGACGAACCAGAACCCGAACAGACGGCAATCTTCCGGATTTTCCCCTGATGATTCGCCGAATATCTGACAACTTCACAATTCAGGGCTTTTTTGGCAGTCCCGGCGAATTCCGGCAGAGAAACGGCTTGTTTCAGCGTGATGATTCTGCCTAAACCGTCGGCTTCAACCGGAAGAATTTCTTCTTCAATCTGAATTTCTGACTGCAATTTCTGCACAATCAGGTCATTGATGCCGCCTTCTGCGATATCGAGCGGCGTGTGACAGCAGATTGCTGAAATATCATGTTTCGCGAGCTGATACACAACCGAATCAGAATATAAATTTTTCAGTGCCGAAAAAATCACCGGATGATGCGAAAAAATCAGATTACAGCCTGTTTTCTGCGCTTTTTTCAGGGCACTGACGGAAATATCCAGAGAAATCAGCACTCCGGAAACTTCCTGATTCCAGTCCCCTGCCAGAAAGCCGGAATTATCCCATTTTTCCTGCGTTCCAAACGGCGCGAACTGATTGATTCTATCATAAATATCTCTTACTGTAATCAAAGTTCATCATACTCCCCTAAATTTGTCAATATATTTTGCAGTGTATCATATTTTCCTAAAATTTTCGCCATAGTTTTAATTGTGTCATTCAGTTCAGACGGAATACAGGTACTTTCCCCGTGAAACATTCCTGCTTTTCTTTTCATAAGCTGAGTAAGCTGATGTTCTGCGTAAGCATAGGCATTTTTATCGGAAAGATTCATCTTTCCGAAGTAGATTTCCGGCGCATCGGGCTGTTTGTGATTTCCGGAATACTGCACCTGCATGACGGCATATAAAAATTTCTTGTCCGGAACACAGGTTTCAGACCGGATTTCAAAACCGTGTTCATAAAGCCATTTCCGGAGCAGTTGAGCTTTGGTCATGGGCTGGAATACCAGATTGATTTTCTCCAGAGAGAAAGGACAGGTTTCCAGAATATGTATGATAGTTTCACCGCCCATTCCGGCGATGACAATATCCGTGATGCCTTCCGGCGGAACGTTCTGCAAGCCATCTGAAAGAATTGTCTGAATTTTTTCAGATAATCCGGCTCCGGCAATCGTCCGTTCTGCCGATTGGAGAGGACCTTCCCGGACATCACTAGCGATAATTTTTTCAGCAATCTGATTCTGCATCAGATATACCGGGAGCTGTGCATGGTCTGTCCCCACGTCACAGACAAAATTTCCCTGTACGAATTCTGCACAGGCGAGCAGTCTGGAATTCAGCATAAAAGATTTCCTCATAAAAAACGGGGCAGCGGATTTCGCCGCCGCCCCTGATGTTTACTTATTTTCCTTCAAAATAGGCATTGAGCTGAGAAACGAGTTCATCAGCGTCAGTACCGTGAACGGCACAGGCTTCTGCAATGGTTTCGCCTCTGGAAGCCGGACAGCCTAAGCAGTGCATCCCCATTTCCAGAAAATACGGAGCCACATCGAAATCCTCATCCAGAATTTCGCCGATAACGGTATCTTTTGTAACAGTCATAATCACTAACCTCTTTCTTTCAAAAATTATTCGCCCTTCATTTTTGCGAAGCATGCGCTGCAATAAACAGGTCTGTCTTCACGGGGCTGGAAAGGCACTTTTGCTTCTCCGCCGCATCCTGCACAGACAGCAGTGAACATTTCACGCGGTGCTCTGGATGCGCCTTTTCTGGCAGCGCGGCAGTCCTTGCATCTCTGGGGTTCATGTTCAAACCCTTTTTCAGCATAGAATTCCTGTTCGCCGGCAGTAAAAGTAAATTCTTTTCCGCAATCCTTGCAAACTAAAGTCTTGTCTTCGTACATAATCAATTACCTCACTATAAGATGTGTTTTGTCCGGGATTACGGCAGTTATGCAATAAGCCCTTTCATATATCGCACCCATCAACGGGGACGAATCGAAATATTATGATTCTGCGTCCTGCTGAACAGCACGCATTTTCCGGCGGATTCTCTGCATGGCATTGTCAACGGCTTTCACGCTGATATGCAGCGTTTCAGCAGCCGCGGCATAAGAAGCACCGCTGAGAATACATTGCAGGATTTCCCATTCTTTATCGGAAAGCATTGCCATGACCTGCATCCGGCATTGAGCATAGCTTTCTTTCTCCATCAGAATGCTTTCAGGGGTTTCTGCATCGACGAATTCGCCTTTTTCCTCCAGTTTCTGAATCAGATTTTCTTCGGGAACGGCGTGATTCTGCTGACTGCGCATCAAAGAGCGCATCCGGTTGACAATGCAGACCTGTGCAAACGAGGAGAATTTTTTCTCCTGACTGCTGTCGAACTGCTTCATAATTTTCAGGAGGGTGATTAAGCCTTCCTGTGTCAGGTCGTCAGCATCGGCAGGTGTTGCCGCATAACGTCCGGCGTGGAATCTGACAAGGCGGAAATATCTGGCAAGCAGTTCGGCTTCGGCTTCGACAGAAGTCCGTGAAAGAACGGCAAGTTCTTCATCAGTCAGTCCGGCAAGAGCGGATTTATCCGGCATAGGCAGCCCGTCCCTGAGAGAACAAGTCACCGCCGTGCGCGTCATTGCAGACGACAAGGGGGAAATCTTCAATATAGAGCCGCTTGACGGATTCACAGCCTAAATCTTCAAACGCAATGACCTGCAAGTCTTTGATACATCTTGCGGCGAGTGCGCCTGCACCGCCGACGGCGCAGAGATAGACGGCATGATTCCGGACAATGGCATCACGGACAGCCTGAGAGCGTTCCCCTTTGCCAATCATGGCAGCAAGACCTAAGTCGAGCAGCCGGGGGGCATAGGGATCCATTCTTCCGGAAGTCGTGGGACCGCACGCGCCGACGGGTTTCCCCGGCGGAGACGGCGTAGGACCTGCGTAGTAAATCACAGCATTTTCGATAGCAAACGGCGTGGTTTTGCCGGAATCGAGCAGAGCTGCAATGCGTTTGTGCGCGGCATCTCTGGCGGTATAGACAGTTCCTGAAAGCAGGATTTTATCGCCGATATGCAGTTGTTCCGCACAGGATTTGAGCGACTGTGCATTGAGTTTGAGAAGTTCCGGCATTGGTTCACACCTCTGTAAAAATTCAGAATATTTTAATTAGGTCTTTTTTTCTTTTTATTTGCGGCATTGTTTTCTGCCACGAGTTCATCCCAGTCGAAATCGCCGCCTTTTTTCTTCTTGCCCTGCGGCTGAGGCGGTGCGCCGGCAGCTCTGGCACGGATGCCTGTATTAAAGTTCATCATGCCGCCGGACTTGGAGAAGCTGTCGATATCCAGAATCTTTTCTTCTTCAGGCTGGAAGGTGTCAGCTTCTGCCGGTGCTTCTTCCTGAAGTGTAAAGACATTTTCATTTGCCTGGGGTTCTTCGATAACAGCCTGTTCGGCTTCTTCGAGCAGAGCGGAGAGGTCAGGAGCCATGGAAGCGACGGGCTTCGGAGCGGGTTTCTGTTCCTGAACGGGAGCAGGTGCGGGCTTGACTTCCGGCTGAACCGGTTTGAGCATATCGGGTTCTTCTACGACAGCCTGTTCGGCTTCTTCGAGCAGAGCAGAGAGGTCAGGAGCCATGGAAGCAACGGGCTTCGGAGCAGGTTTCTGTTCCTGAACGGGAGCAGGAGCAGGCTTTGCTTCGGGAGCAGGTTCGAGTTTGATTTCTTCAATCACCGGAGGTTGCGGCTTCTTCACTTTGGGAGCAGCAGCAGGTTCTGCCATCTGCACGGGCTTGACGGGAATATCAGCCGGAACTTCGGCAGCATTGATATCTTCCTTTGCCTTTTCGATAAGCGTACCGGTTTCGTCGAGTTTGTCGGTCATGCCTTCCACAGCCTGCATTACAGATTCCTGAATCTTCTGGAGATTTTCTTCCATACCGGAAATCTGTGCCAGCAGCATAGCCTGTACCTGAGCCGTGAGAGCGTTTGCCTTAGCTTCTGCTTCTTTGGCAGACTTCATCTTGTCAGCAGCTTCTTTTTCAGCCTGTTTGCGGGCAGCATCGAGAATCTTGTCAGCTTCGGCATTGGCAGTCGCAGCGCGTTCTTCGGCTTCTGCGAGGAGGGCTTCTGCGGCATCGCTGGCTTCCTTTTCGATTGCTTCAGCTTCTTTCTTAGCGTTTTCAACCTGTTCTCTGGCATCTTTCTCGGCACTTTTTGCGAGGTTTGCCATCCAGCCGCCGAACATATCGGCAGTGACATTCTGAGCGGGCTGATTTTCGCGTTCGCTGAGTTTGGCTTCGAGTTCTCTGACCTGGTCGCGGAGACTTCTTTCAGAAGCGCGGAGTTCGAGCAATTCTGCTTCCTGCTGGGTATTTCTGGCTTTGAGAGAAGAAATCTGTTCGCTCTTGGCGGCGATTTCGTCATCCTTGGCATCCAGAGACTGATTGAGGTCTTCGAGTTCGATTTCAGCATCTTCAATCTTGGATTTCTGGTCAGCGATTTCTGTTTCCTGGAGTTCCAGTTTGGTGCTGAGTTCGCTGGCTTCCATGCTCATGGAACTGATTTCGTTTTTGAGTTCCATAATTTCCTGCTGATATTCTTTCAGTTTGTCAGCGTCAGCATTGCTTGTGGTAATTTCTTCCAGCTGTTTTCTGACTTTTTCGATATCAGTCTGTCTTGCTTCTTTTTCACCTTTGAGAGCTTCGGCAAGTTTAGCGGCTTTTTCGGTGGCTTCATTGAATTTTCTTTCAAATTCGGAAGCTTTTTTTTCAGCAGCCTGGACTTTTTTGTCGGCTTCTCTTTCGGCTTCGGCAGCGCGTCTTTTGGCGTCTTCCTCGCCGCGCTTGTAGTCCTGAATCAGTTCATTCTGTTCAGCGTTTTTGGCTTCGCGGAGTTCTTTGTTTTCGTCTTCTAACTCATTGTTTTTCTTCTGGAGTTCATCAATGTAAGTCAGAACAGATTCTTTTTCAAAACCGCCGCCGATTCTGGTCGGTTTGAGTACACCGGTTGGAATGGACATAATAACAACTCACTTTCTTTACAGGAGAATTTTTCACGTTCCTGTATCACATTACTATGCTTATTATAACATATTTTTCTTGCCGTTGCAAGAGAATTTATGTAAAAATCCTGACTAAAAATTCGTGCAATTTCACCAAAAGAGAAGAAAAGCCCCGGCATTTTTGTATCGCCGGAGCTAAAAATGCAGAAATGTATTTATTTTTCAAGCGATTCCTGCAATTCGTTCATTCTCGTCATGAGTGTGTCAAGATAGGACAGCACAGAATTTTTGTCATAGCCTGAGCCGAATCTGGCTTTTCTGAGGGCAGTGCTGTCAAATTCCGTCTGCGGCAGACCAAGCTGAAACTCCAGCTGATTCAGAGAAGCAATCATCTGGTTCAGGGCGGCTTCCGCAGAATGTTTCTCGAAACCGCCGAGCAGTGCAGATTTCATCACAGCATTGGGAAACATGGCTTAATTTCCCCCGAGGATATCAAAGATTTCCTGCATGTCCATATCATTGACAGAAGGTCTTCTCTGCTGACTGGACGGTCTGGGCATATAGCTGTTTTCCTGCGGTGCGGAACGCTTCGGAGCGGGTGCTTCTTCTTCATAGTCGAATTCGTCCTCTTTCTGAACAGGTTCGGGAGCTTCTTCGGGTTCCTCTTCTTCAATAACAGGAGCAGTTTCTTTCTTAGGCTTTACAGGTTTTGCAGGCTTCGGCGCATATTTGGGAGCCGGAGCGATTTCTTCTTCGGGTTCTGCGTCCTGCTCGTCACCGGTAGAGAAATCAGCGGCAATCACAGTCACTGTCATTTCGTCCTGCATATCTTCCTTGAAGGCTGCGCCGAAAATAAACTGTACATCCGGAGCGGCAGCTTCGGTAATCATCTTGGAAGCGGTATCGACATCGGAAGCGAGGGTATCTTCGGACATTGCGATATTAATCAGCAGTCTTCTTGCGCCTGCGATGGAAGTTTCCAGCAGCGGACTGCTGATAACAGCTTTTGCGGCTTCCATTGCCTTGTCCTTGCCGGAGCCGTGACCGATTGCCATATGTGCATAGCCTGCGCCTTTCATGGTTGTCGAAACATCGGCAAAGTCCAGATTGATATAACCTTCTTCGACAATCAAATCAGAAATGCTCTTGACACCTGTTTTCAGAATATCATCTGAAAGTGCAAAAGATTCTTTCATCGTCGGTGCTTTTTCGAGACCGGCGAGCAGTTTTTCATTCGGGATAACAATCAGGGAATCGACATATTTCTGTAATTCTGCAATACCGGCTTCTGCCTGGCGCATTTTCTGTTCACGCTCGAACGCGAACGGCTTTGTGACAACGGCAACTGTCAGAATACCCATCTGCTGGGCAGCCTTTGCGACAACAGGAGCTGCACCGGTACCGGTG
>DGUB01000079.1 GCA_002393815.1 Ruminococcus sp. UBA4321
ACAATCTGAGCGGAATGTTCATGTTCATATTCGCCGGGCGTGGCACTGACGAACATTGCCTGATGGATATGACTCTCGAATTCAGCAAAAACGAGCGGTCTGTTATCGAACGCGCTCGGAAGCCGGAAACCGTAATCGACAAGAGTTTGTTTCCGTGCGCGGTCACCTGCGCTCATGGCGCGAACCTGCGGAATCGTCACATGACTTTCGTCGATAATCATGAGAAAATCTTCCGGGAAATGGTCTAAGAGCGTATAAGGCACACTTCCGGGCGCACGCCCGGCGAGTACTCTGGAATAGTTCTCGATTCCGGAACAGAATCCGACTTCCCGGAGCATTTCCATATCATAGTTAGTTCTCTGGGCGATTCTCTGGGCTTCGATAAGCTTGTGATTTTCTGTGAACCATGCAACGCGTTCCTGTAATTCCTGTTCGATTTCCGTGATAGCCTTTTCGGTCTTGTCGCGGCTGTAGACGTAGTGCGAAGCCGGAAAAATTGCCGAATGCTGTAACCGTGCTTTCACGTTTCCGGTGAGGACATCAATTTCGCTGATGCGGTCGATTTCATCACCAAAGAATTCGACGCGGATTGCCGTATCTGTTGAAGCTGCCGGAAAGATTTCGAGTACATCACCGCGGACGCGGAATTTATTTCTTGTAAAGTCAATATCATTGCGTTCATACTGGATTCTGACAAGTTCCTGAATCAGGTCTGTGATGCTCTTTTCCATGCCGACACGCACAGAAACGGTCATATTCCGGTATTCTTCGGGGCTTCCCAGAGAGTAGATGCAGGAGACGCTCGAAACAATAATCACGTCTTTGCGTTCGGCGAGTGCGGTTGTCGCGGAATGCCGGAGCTTATCAATTTCTTCGTTGATGGAAGAATCTTTTTCGATATAGCTGTCGGTACTGGGAACATAGGCTTCCGGCTGATAGTAGTCATAATAGCTGACGAAATACTCTACAGCATTTTCCGGAAAGAACGCTTTCAGTTCGGAGCAGAGCTGTGCCGCCAGAATCTTGTTATGAGCCAGTACAAGCGTCGGTTTGTTCAGATTGGCGATAAGATTCGCCATTGTAAAAGTTTTGCCGGAACCGGTTACGCCTAATAATGTCTGAATCCTGTTTCCGTTCCGGAAACCTTCTGTTAATTTGGCAATGGCTTCCGGCTGGTCGCCGGAAGGCTGATAAAGTGAATGCAGTTTGAAATCCACCAGAATCCCTCCTAGAAATCATGATGTTCCGCCATAGAATAGGCTGTGCCGTTTCCTATGACAATATGGTCGAATAATTCCAGATGAATTGGCTTGAGATAGCTGACAAGCTCGCGTGTTGCCTGTATATCCTGATAAGAAGGTTTTGCTTCTCCCTGCGGATGGTTATGCGCCAGAACCAGAATATTGCAGTTTGCCTGACATACAAAGCGGATAATTTTGCCCCAGTCCATTTTTACTTCTCCGGGCGTACCGGAATCGAGAGTTTCCATGGATTTGATGTGCCTTGTATCAGAAAGCGCGACAGCCATGAGAATTTCATTTTTAGATTTTGCATCCATTCTTTCCAGAAAATACCGGCAGCAGTCGGCAGGAGTCAAAAGACAGCGTGTTTCCGCTTCCGGCTGTTCCATCATCCGGAAGGTTTCTCCGATAGCGGCAAGATGTGCTGCACTTTTCTGACCGATGCCGGATATCTGCATAAAATCCGGCATTGTCCCTTCCAGAAAAAGCGTTCTGAGAGAACCGAAACGATTCAGCAGCATATGTGCCGTTTCGTTGGTATTGGCTCGCGGAATCACCTGAAACAGAATGATTTCCAGCATTTCATGCGGGCTGAATCCTCTGGCATTGTTCCTGATAAAGCGTTCCATCATTCTTTTTCTGTGACCGCTGTGGATATTTTTCAAATCTTTTGATTTTTTCATAAGAGCTACTCCCATTTTTTAATTTGCAAAATGCAGCATTTTATGCTATAATAGAAATTATCATGCAAACAGAAAGGATTTGAATATAATGCTGCATAAAATTACCATCAGCCGAAATGATGCCGGACAGAGACTGGATAAATTTCTGTGCAAGTTTCTGCCGTCCATGCCGAAAAATATGATATATAAATTAATCCGTCAGAAAGATATTAAATATAATCAGAAACGCTGCAAAGGAAATGAAATGCTTCAGGAAGGCGATATTTTACAGATTTATGCCAAAGAAGAATTTTTTATCCGGAAAGCCGTTCCGGAAGTCAGGAAAGCTTCTGCCGGAGAACCTCTGCATATTGTCGCAGAAGATGAAAATTTTCTGTTTCTGTCCAAGCCTGCCGGCGTGGACGCGCACGGCGGAAGCCGGAAGGAAATTCCCTCTCTGGCAGAAGAAGTTCAGGCATATTTAATCCGGAAGGGCGAATATCTTCCCGAACAGGAACAGAGCTTTGTTCCGGCACTCTGCAACCGGATTGACCGCAATACCGAAGGGCTTGTCATTGCCGCCAAGAATGCCGCCGCGCTCCGGGCGATGAATGCGGCAATCCGTCAGCATCAGGTCAGAAAAGAATATCTTGCCGTGACTTCTGGACTTCTGCCGGAAAAAAAGAAAATCTGTACGGCATGGCTGAAAAAGAATCAGCATACCAATCATGTACAGATTGCAGAAACCCCGGAAGACAGTTCCTGGCAGAAAATCATCACGGAATATCAGGTGCTTGCACAGAACAATCAGAACCAGCTTGTCCGGGTGATTCTGCATACCGGACGTTCGCATCAGATACGGGCGCATCTGGCTTTTTTAGGCGCACCGCTTCTGGGGGATTCCAAATACGGCGGCACAGGCAAAGAAAACTTTCAATGCCTGTGTGCGGTAACTCTTGATTTTTCTGCTGTCACTGCGCCGGAACTCGCCTATCTGAAACAGACCAGAATTCAGGCACCTGTTCCGGCATTCGTGAAAAAATACTTTCCGGATGTGAAATTATAATTTTTCGATAAATTCTGCTTCGCTCAGAATCGAAATGCCTAAATCCTGCGCTTTGGTGAGTTTGCTGCCGGCATCTTCCCCGGCGATGACATAGTCTGTTTTCTTCGAGACAGAGCCGGAAACTTTACCGCCGGCGGCTTCAATGCGCTGTTTGGCTTCGTTACGCTTCATCTGTGAGAGCGTTCCGGTCAGAACGAATGTCTTTCCGCTGAAAAACGTATTTTTGGAAACTTCCTGTTTCTGATACTGTAATGTCAGCCCGGCGGCTTTCAGCTTGGCAAGCAGATTCTGTACAGATTTGTCATGCAGAGCCGTATAGAAATTTTCCGCCATGATTTCGCCGAAGCCTTCGATTTCAGAAATTTCAGATTTTTCAGCCTGTTCCAGAGCATCGAGCGTCAGAAACCTGTCACAGAGTAATTTTGCGGCTTTCTGACCGATATTCCGGATGCCGAGCGCGAAAATCACTCTGTCGAGCGGAGCAGTTTTCGATTTGGCAGCGGCATTCACAAGATTTTCAGCGGATTTTTTCTGGAAGCCCTCTAAAGTCAGAAGCTGTTCCACTGTGAGCGCGTATAAATCCGCCGGGTCGCTGACAAGCTTCTGCTCCAGAAGCTGATTGATAATTGCCGTTCCCAGACCGTCGATATTCATCGCGTCTCTGGAAGCGAAATGCACCAGCTGTTTATGAAGCTGTGCCGGACAAGAGATATTCGGACAGCGGAGCACGCTTTCGCCCTCATCGCGGACGGCTTTCGCGCCGCAGACCGGACAGCATTCCGGAAGCTTGTAAGGCACAGCCTGTTCGGCATGAGAAACGCTTCTCAGCACTTCCGGAATAATATCCCCTGCCTTGCGGACGATAATCCGGTCACCGATACAGATATTCTTTTCTGTAATAAAATCCTGATTATGCAGAACGGCTCTGGAAACGCTTGTTCCGGCGAGCGTGATGGTATCGAACACGGCAACGGGCGTGAGTGCGCCGGTTCTGCCGACATTGACTTCGATTTCGCGGAGCGTGGTTTCTTTTTCTTCCGGCGGGAACTTGTAGGCAATCGCCCATTTCGGCGTTTTGGAAGTCGCACCGAATAAAGTACGCTGTTCGAGATTGTTTATCTTGATGACAACACCGTCGATATCATACGGCAGATTCTGCCGGGAATTCCCGATAGCTTCAATGGCGTTTTTGATTTCTTCAAAATCACGGCAGAGTTTCCAGCCCGGAATCATATGGAATCCGGCATCTTTCAGGAATTCAAGGGTTTCACTATGGGAAGCGAATTCCTTTCCCTCGCATCTCTGGAGATTGAAGACGAAAATATCCAGTTTTCTCTTCGCGGTAATTTCGGAATACTTCTGCCGGAGTGAACCTGCGGCGGCATTCCGGGGATTCTTGAACGGCTGTTCGTCATTTTCTTCCTGCTGTGCGACAAGCTTGAAAAACTGTTCGCGCGGCATATAGACTTCGCCGCGGACTTCCAGAAGCGGAAGCTTCTCTTTCAGTTTCAGGGTCAGCGGAATTGTCCGGACAGTTTTCAGATTCGCCGTGACATTCTCACCAGTGAAGCCGTCCCCTCTGGTAGAGCCAAGAACAAACTGATTGTCATGATATTCCAGCGAAACGGACAAGCCGTCAATTTTCGGTTCGACACTGAATTCTGCTTCCGGAAAGACTTCATGACAGCGCGTCACGAAATCGCTGACCTGTTCAAAATCGAATACGTCCTGTAAACTCTGCATCTGCACGGCATGGCTGACTTTCTCGAACTGATTCGAGGCAGTACCGCCGACTCTCTGCGAGGGCGACTGCGGAGAAAGCAGTTCCGGGAAATCGGTTTCGAGTTTCCGGAGTTCCTGCATCAGACCGTCATAGACATAGTCCTCAACACTAGGGTTATCCTGTACATAATATTCAAAATTATACTGTTCCAGAAGCACAGAAAGCTCCTGAATGCGTTTTTCCGCCTGTTCCTTTGTCATAATCAAAACACTCCTGCATCAGATTTCAGAAAGCGCATTCCTGACCTTTTCAGTATAGCATAAATATTTAAAAAAGTCAAGCGTTAATCTTTCTGATTTATATTTATGATAACATATCAGATGTTCAGAAATTGCACAACTGAAAAAATCCTGAAAAAATTTCTGAATGTCCGCTTGACAAATTATCTGATTTCCTGTATAATAGTTACTAATATAAATCGGAATTTATTCTGCCGTAGGAAATAGTACATATATAAAACGAATACAATTCTAAAGGGAGGAACAACAATGAAAATTAGCAGCAACGAGGAACTTATGGAAGTCATTGGCGAATCATTTCTATGGGATATTATTGGCGATTATGTGGAGCATGATTTCACGCATATAAAAGAATCATTACACAAAATAGGATATATCGAACAAAAGAGGGTTGAACAGATTGCTTGGGCAGAAATTCAAGAATCTGATGAATTCGATGTCATCGAATTTCATGAGTACAATGGCGTACTTCGGGTATCCTTTGAAATGCCTGCACTCATCAATACAAAAAATAGTAGTGGTGACTGGCTTTTCAGAATCACAACATTCTGTACTGGGACAGTCGAGATTCCTGATATAGATTCTTATGACTGGAATTCACTTGATTTTGATGATATGAACTGTCCTACAATCCTTTCCCATAAAAATCTTGCTAAGAATATCAATGTTGTCTATGAGGAGCAGGATACTGAGGTAGATGATTTGATGGTTTGACATTGATAAATTCTGATTTATATACATTATCAGAAGCCAAAACCGTCTCCTGATGATTTTTATTAAAGTGCTTGCATTTCATTGTACTTTGTGATATAATATTATAAAAGGGAGCGTGATAGCATGGCAACATCAAGCATATTTGCAAACTTTGATATTCGGGATGCTGAAAAAGCAGAGGCATTTGTACATGCACTGGAACTTTCTGAACAGGATAAACTCAAATATCCTGTTGATGATTTTTCTCATTGTGAATATGTAACAGACCCTGAAAGAATCAAACAGCTTTTTGAAGGATGGAAGAAAGCAAAAGATGAAAATTGAAGCATACAACATATTAGAAATGATTGACAAATTGGGAGAAGAAAATGTCAGCGAGATGCTGCTGAGTTTTTCCTGCCCTAAAAATCCTGAAATAGAAAACTTTCTCCATCAAAAAGCTATTATGTTTGCAAAGAGAAGGATTTCTATTACTTATCTGGTTTTTAATGAAACAATGCGTTTTATCGGGTATTTCACGCTGACACACAAGGCAATTTCTGTTCCGGTAGATTCTGTCAGTAAAACGCTTGCGAAAAAACTCAAGACTTATTCCCGTTACGAAGAATCAACAAATAGTTTTGAAGTATCTGCATTTCTCATTGCACAATTTGGAAAAAATTATGCCGTCAGTGCCAATATAAGCGGCGATGAATTAATGAACAGCGTATTAATGATTTTGCAGCAAATTCAAACAATGATTGGCGGCAGTGTAGTCTTTCTGGAATGTGAACACGAACCAAAGTTAGTATCATTTTACCAAAACGAACATAATCATTTTCATCTGTATGGTGAACGGATTTCGGCAGATAATGTCGAGTATTATCAGCTTCTCAGGTTACTATAAAATTTATTTAAAAGCAAACCCGGAAACAGCCGAAACTGTCTCCGGGCGATTCTTTTTATGAGCCGCATTCACAGCCCGGACGGTTCTCCGGTTTGCCGTCAACGGTATCATTGAGCGTCATAGGGGAAAATTCTTCCGTCGGGAAACGCATCTTGTCGAAGACGGCACAGGGCGTTTCAGTATCGACAGTGCATTCCTTTGTCGGAATCGTATAATCGAACGTCGGCACCATGACAGTCACAGGTCTTGTCAACTCGATAACGGAAAACAGACCCAGTGTCATGATGACAGTTCTCATCGTCGGCGGAAGATTATCGGGTTTCTGGCAGGAATCGCACTGCCGGCAGACAGTTCCGATTTTCGTTTCGAGGGCGAGCGGCGGAACGACCTGTACATTGGCAGTCGGCAAATTCACGACTTCACAGCAGTCATCTGTTGCGCCAATCTGACAGCCGTTGCTGTAGAATGTCTGTGTATTGGATTCACTGCCATAGAGAATACTGCTCTTGCTGGCGTAGACCGTACCTTGCAGAAGCTTCGGCTGGTCACAGGCACAGGTATAGGCGAGCAGTTCGACCCGGAACGTGAATGTCAAATCAATATTATAGAATCCTCTGTTGAACGGCACAGGTTCGATTCTCATGCAGACATCGGCGACTTTCACGCACTTGCTTTTGACAAGCTGTACATTGCAGGGCAGTTCTCCGCAGTCCAGAATCACGGGAACATTTGAGATGCAGTCCCTGTCACTGCAGCTGTCGAACACTCTGTTGACCTTAATCGGCACAGCGTTTCTGGTATCGGGACGGCGGTCGAATTCCTCCGCCATAGGAGATGTATCAAAATTTTGATTTATCATTATAGCAGACCTCCTGTCTTGATAATACTATATCCTATTCAGGAGGTCTGCTGTTTGTGACTATTTTTTTACTTCCGGCTGACCGTAAATCTGTCTGAAGAAACAGCTGTATGCGCCTGTATGACAGGCATTTCCGGTCTGTTCGACGTTGACTAAGAGCGTATCATTATCGCAGTCGGCAAAAATCGAGACAACTTTCTGCAAATGACCGCTGGTTGCGCCCTTGTTCCAGAGTTCCTGACGCGAACGGCTCCAATACCATGTATAGCCGGTTTCGAGCGTTTTTTTCAGGCTTTCCCTGTTCATATATGCGAGCATCAGGACTTGTTTTGTATTGACATCCACGGCGATTGCCGGAATCAGGTCGCTTTTCTCGAAATATTTATCAAGTTCTGTAAAATTCATGATTTTTTCTCCCTCATGAAGATAATATTCTGCATCGGGTCTGCACTGTGCCGGAATTTTATCAAGATTTTCTTTCAGAATCGGATAGGGTTCACCGCCGTACTGAAACAGATGCAAAGCCTCGTCAGCAACATCCGGCGAACTGTCAGAAATAACTGTCTGTTCGAGCAGAGTAAAAATTTCATTTCTGTAGGGCAGATTGTACCCGAACCACGGGTCAAGATACTTATCCAGACACAACAGAAGGCTTAATTTTTTCTCTGTATCCGTTCCGCTGAGAACTTCGGCAATGGCATTCAGACCGGATTTAACAATATTTTCTTCATCATCAGAATAAGTAATTGTCATCTTAATTCCGCACGGCTGAACAGGTCAGCAATCAAGCCTTCATCTTCGCAGGCCTCCTTGAACGCAAGCGCAAAATCAGCCAGAGATTCGCCGTCTTCGGAATAAACGACAAAAGTATCTGCTTCGGAATCGAATTCAAAGCTGTCATCTTCTCCCTCATAGATTTCTGCTAAGAAAATTTCTGCCAGAGACTCCCAGTCATAGCCGTTTCCGACAAAGCCTTCGTCGGAACGGCTTTCAAACAAATCAGTCAGATAGCCGCTTCCGGCTTCCAGAAACAGCGTGTACTGGTCTTCTGTAGAAGAGAACTTAAACGGTTCAATTTTCCTCTGAAACTTCTCACTTGTAAAATCCATAATGAATCCTCCTTATGTTGAATAAAATTTTAATATCATGTTCTGACGATGATATTTCTGCTGCGGCAGTTTTCCTTGACTTCGCCGACGGTCAGTTCCTTGAAATGGAACAGAGAAGCCGCCAGAGCTGCGGAACAGTCTGTTTCTTCAAATGCGTCAGCGAAATGCTCCAGTTTTCCGGCACCGCCGCTTGCGATAACAGGAATTTTTACGGCATTGACAACGGCTTTCAGCATCGGCAGGTCAAAGCCCTGCTTGACACCGTCCGTATCAATCGAATTCAGACAGATTTCCCCTGCGCCGAGCTGTTCAATCTGTTTCACCCAGTCGAGCAGGTCTAATTCCATATCGATTCTTCCGCCGTTAATGTAGACCGTCCAGTTTCCGGCTTTTGTTTTTTTGGCATCGATTCCGACACAGATGCACTGACTGCCGAAAATATCAGCACCGTCGCGGATTAACTGCGGATTCTGCACCGCCTGCGAATTGACAGAAACCTTATCCGCTCCGGCGCGGAGCGTCTCTCTGATATCATCAACTGTTTTGATACCGCCGCCGACTGTCAGCGGAACGAAAACTCTTTTAGCGGTTTCGCGGACGACATCGAGCATCACGCCTCTGCCCTCATGGGAAGCCGTGATATCATAGAACACAATTTCATCCGCGCCCTGCCTGTTATATTCCGCCGCGCATTCGACCGGGTCGCCGACTTCCTTGATTCCCTGAAAATTCACGCCTTTGACGACTCTGCCGTCGCGGACATCCAGACAAGGAATAATTCTCTTGGCAAGCATATAGTTCCCCCTTTCTGATTTTTATTTTCTTGTATAGTCTATGGCTTCTTTCAGATTTAAAGTACCCTGATAGAGAGACTTTCCGCAGATTGTGCCATATAACCCCATTTCCGCACAGGCTTTAATATCCTCCATAGTATGCACGCCACCGCTTGCGATAATCTGACAGGCAACGGCATCATGCAGAGTCTTTAACTGTTCCTGATTCACGCCGGAAAGCGTTCCGTCTTTGGAGATATCCGTGAAGATGATAGTCTGTACGCCTATTTTCTGCATTTCCTTCGCAAGAGAAATATAGTCGACTGTAGAAGCATCCATCCAGCCTTCCACGGCGACAAAGCCGTTTTTCGCGTCGATTCCGACGGCGATTTTTTCATGATATTCTTTGACGGCTGATTCGACAAGCTCCGGATTTTTCAGCGCGACAGAGCCGAGAATTACTCTGGAAACACCGCCGGAAAGATACATCTCGGCTGTATCCAGATTCCGGATTCCCCCGCCGACTTCGACTTTTAAGCTTGTATGTTTTGCAACATCCAGAAAGATTTCTGTATTGACGGGTTTTGCATCCTTTGCGCCGTCGAGGTCAACCATGTGAATCCATTCTGCTCCGGCTTCCGCGAATCCCTGAGCAGTTTTCATGTAATCTTCAGCGACTTTGTGAGCCGTTCCGTAATCGCCCCGGACAAGTCTCACGCAGTTTCCGTCTTTAATATCAATCGCAGGTAAAATAATCATAATTCAAATTTCCTTTAATATAAATTTACTTCATCCGAACCGTCAAACGGCGGTTCAGCATGATAATCAGCATCACAGTATTGTCTGATATACTGAGCGGCTCTTTGTTCTGCATATTTGGCATTCAGAACGTTTCCGTTCTCGTCAAGCTCCAGATTATTGATGAAAATCGCATAGACCTGTTCGAGCAGACTCGGACTTTCTCTGAACTCATTCCAGTAATCAATATTTTCTAACAGCGGATTGCCGGCTGTGCCGTTTGCAAGCCAGTAAGAAAATTTTCTGACCGCACTGCTGACAGAATGGCTTAACTTCATGAAAGTTTCTCCTTTCAGAGTCCTTTGCAGATTATCTGATTTTCTTCATTGATTTTAATATGCACTCTGTGTCCGAGAAAATAATCCGGTTCGCAGTAGAATTCAAGGAAAACTGTGCATGTTTCTAAATTCTTCCAGAAATCCAACATGACATCAATCAGATGCAGACTGTTCCGGAATGCTTCTTCTGTCACAGGAAAATCAATTTCTGTGCCGTCTTCCATAGTAACAGAGGTCAGTTCATCCAAATCGACAGTATCGTCTTCAATTCCCTGAATCAGCCAGTCTTCGGCGAGTTCTGCCATTCCGGAAGCAGAATCTAAAATTTCCTGATGATGCTGATTGATAAAATCAATTTTCTCCTGAATCGCGGAACGAAATTCAGGGGTTAATGCTTCCGGTTCTTCTTCAAATTTCGAGAAACAGACTGCTGTTAAAATTTCCCTGTTCCAGATTTGAAATTTTTCTTCAAACATGAATACACCTCAGAGATTCGCAAAGTTTCTCAGAATCTGCAAGCCAACATCTCCGCTTTTTTCGGGGTGAAACTGCGCACCGAATACATACTTGTTATCCGTAACCAGAGCCGGAACTTTTCCGCCGTATTCGACCCATGCAGAGAGATTCTTCTCATCCTGACAAGTCGCCATATAAGAGTGAACAAAATAAACATAAGATTCTTCCGGAAGATTGTTCAGTAAAGCGCAGTCGTTCTGGATTTCAAGCTTGTTCCAGCCCATATGCGGAATAATCAAGTCTTCTGCCGGAATGCGGTCAACCGTGCCGGAAATTAGGTCTAAGCCGTCACATTCTTCAAATTCATAGCTTTTTGATAACAGCATCTGCATTCCTAAGCAGATACCTAAGAACGGCTTTTTCTGTGCCTGTTCTTTCAGGACGGGAATCAGATTTTTATTTTCGAGCATCTTCACGGCACTGGGAAACGCGCCCACGCCGGGAAGAATAATTTTATCCGCCGTTTCAATCACAGAAATATCATCTGTAAGCTGATTTTCAATTCCGAGATAATTCAGGGCATTCCGGACGCTGAAAATATTTCCTGCGCCGTAGTCAATAATAGCAATCATCAGCCGAGCATTCCTTTCGTAGAGAGTGTTTTTCCGGATTCTGCCGGAGCAGAAGCGATTCTTAACGCATGAGCCACGGCTTTATAGAGGGCTTCCGTTTTGTGATGGTCATTTTTTCCGTACAGGACATTGCAGTGAAGCGTCAGCCCGGCATTGAAAGCGAACGCCCTCATGAATTCTTCGGTCAGGCAGGCATCATAAGAGCCAATCATCGGATTTGTGAATTCGGCATTGAATACCAGAAATGGGCGGTTGCAGATATCCAGACTACAGAAAGCAAGGCTTTCATCCATAGGAATATATGCCGAACCATAGCGGACGATTCCGGACTTGTCGCCGAGTGCCTTCGCCAGAGCCTGTCCGAGAACGATTCCGGTATCTTCCACAGTATGATGTGCATCAACGTGAATATCTCCGACAGCATGAATTTTCATGGGAATCTGGCTGTGTACGGAAAGAGCCGTCAGCATATGGTCGAAAAATCCGATTCCGGTGGAGATTTCGGTTTTGCCGTCTTCCGGCAGAATGGTGACAGTAATATCTGTTTCTTT